>NZ_JBEOVM010000064.1:0-38611 GCF_040295505.1 Streptomyces sp. NPDC002790
TGGTGTTTGTACCGGCCGAGGGGCGGGCGGCGCCGGCGGGGGTGGTGGGGGTGTGGGTGGTGGGGGGGGCGGTGGGGGGGGCCCCCCCGACCGGGGGTCAGCGTTGTGCGGAGCCCTTGCGGCGGAGGGCGAAGACCACGCCGCCGCCTGCGACGACCAGGAGGGCCGCGATGCCGGCGATCACCGGCGTGTTGCTGCTCGATCCGGTCTCGGCGAGGTTCGAATCGCCCGCCGGGGAGGCCGAGTTGCTCGGCGCCGGCGCCGGGGCCGCGGCCGAGCTGCTCTGGGAGGGCGCCGGGGCCGGGGTGCTGGGCGCCGCGGACGTCGGAGGCGTCGACGGCTTCTCGGTGGCGCACGCCTTCGCCGGGGCGGTGACGCCGCCGGCGACGTCGTCGTCGACGTCGAAGCGGTCGGTCTTCACGTGCACGCGGTAGGTCGCGCCCGGCTTCCAGTCCTCCTTGAAGGTGATCGTGGCACCCTCCTTGGAGCCCTTCACGACCTCCGAGCCGACCTGCTCCTCGGAGCCGCCGGACGTGCGGAAGACGGTGACGGTCGCCGGGGTGCCGGAGGCGTCCACGTCGGTGACGGAGATGACACCCTGCTGGCCGTCGCAGCCGGCCTTGGCGGTGAACTCGCTGATGTTGCACGCCGATGCGGAGCCTGCGACGCCGAGCGTCAGGGCCGTCGCGGCGGCGGCCACACCGGCGTAGCGGGCCGCTCTGGTGGAGATGCGCTGAGATATGCGGGGGGCTACGGACACGGCTGTCCTTCACATGTGCTGGGAAGAGGGGGGTGTGGCGCGGCGCGAACGCACCTCGAAGCTCAACACCCCCACGGTCACCGCTGGTTTATCGGTGACCGTGACGCAGCGTCAATGGCCCGAGGGCGTCAGCCGTCACTCTTGACCGTTGCTTGACCCAGCCGCTCGATCGCCTCGCCCGCCTCCTCGACCGTGTCCACCAGCGCGATCCGGTCCTCCATGGACCGCTCACGGGCGAGTGCCTGGAGCAGTGGCCAGGTGGGAAGGCGTTCGGTCCAGTGGGCGCGGTCGACCAGGACCATCGGGGTCGGTTCGCCGCGCGACTCGTAGTAGTTGGGCGTCGCGTTGTCGAAGATCTCCTGGACCGTGCCCGCCGCGCCCGGCAGGAAGATCACGCCCGCGTTGGAGCGGGCCAGCAGGCCGTCCTCGCGGGTGGCGTTGGCGAAGTACTTGGCGATGTGCTCGGCGAACGCGTTCGGCGGCTCGTGCCCGTAGAACCAGGTGGGGATGCCCACCGAAGGCCCGCCGCCCGGCCAGCGCTCCCGCACGGCGAAGGCCGCCTCCGCCCAGTCGGTGATCGACGGGGTGAAGGAGGGGGATTTGGCCAGGAGTTGGAGCGCGTCGTCGAGCATCGGGTCGGCGAAGGGCGCGGCGTACGCCCCCAGGTTCGCGGCCTCCATCGCGCCGGGACCGCCGCCCGTCGCCACCGTGAGCCCGGCGCGCGCCAGCGTCCGACCGAGCCGGGCCGCGCCCGCGTACGCGTCCGTGCCGCGCGCCATCGCGTGACCGCCCATGACGCCCACCACCCGGGCCCCGACGAGGAGTTCGTCGAGCGCGTCGGACACCGAGTCGTCGTGCACGGCGCGCAGCATCGACGCGAACACGTCGCCGTCGGCCTTGGTGCGCTGGAACCAGTCGTACGCGCGGGCATCGGGAGTGGCCGCGTAGCCGCCCTCGGAGGAGAGGCCGTCGAAGAGCTCGGCGGGGGCGTAGAGGCGGCCGCGGTACGGGTCGAAGGGGAGGCCGGGGACCGGCGGGAAGACCAGTGCGCCGCGTGCCCTGACCTCGGCCGCCGCCTGCGGGTCCATCGGGCAGCCGAGGAATATGGCGCCCTCGACCTCGGCGCGGCGCAGCTGCTCGGTGCGGGTGGTCAGGTCGACGGCCTGCACACGGTGCCCGGTCAGCGTGGCGCGCGCGGCCACCACCTCGTCGAACTCCGCGAGCGTCTCGATCTCGCGGTCGGAGGTGAAGGGGGTACCTCCCTGCTCGAACGTAGTTGAGAGCTTGGGGGAAGGCACGGACGGTTCGGAGGAATGCTCTGGAGTCGGCACCCGCCCATGCTAAGCACGGGCGGGCGCCCGGCCGTTGGTCGGTTCTCGAGAGGTCAGCCCTCGACGACCGACGGGTCCATCCACATGACCTCGAAGGTGTGCCCGTCGAGGTCGTCGAAGGCCCGCCCGTACATGAAACCGTGGTCCTGCTTCTCGCCGGTCTCGGTGCCGCCCGCGGCGATCGCCCGGTCCACCAGCTCGTCGACGGCTCCGCGGCTCTCGGCGCTCAGCGCGAGGAGGACCTCGCTGCCGCTCGTCGAGTCGACGATCGACTTCTTGGTGAAGGCCGCGTACTTCTCCTTCGTGAGCAGCATGATCACGATGTGCTCGCTGATCACGATGGAGGCGGCGGTGTCGTCCGAGAACTGCGCGTTGCGCTCGTACCCCAGCTCCGTGAAGAACTTGGTCGACGCGGCCAGGTCGTTCACGGCCAGGTTCGGGAAGATCATCTGCTGGTACTCGCTCATGATGTGTCCGTCGCCTTCTCGCTGAAGCGAAATGAAGTGGTGTGGTGCGTACGAACAGGTAGACGCCCAATCTCGGCAAAACTCATCGGGTTGTCAGCGGAGCCGCCGAAAGTTCCGCGACGAGCCAGGTCAGCGGCCCGAACACGGCGAGCAGCGCGGCGGCCCTGAGCGCCACCGCCCCGCGCAGCGCCGTGGCGGGCGCCCCGATCCGCAGCAGCGCCTCCGTCGTGTGCCGCCGCGCCTGGCGGGCCTCGAAGGACGCGGTCACCAGCGTCGCCACGGCGCAGCCGACGACCAGCACCGCGCCGAGCGTCGCAAGGGGTCCGACACCGGCCGCCGCCCCCTCGCGCTCCCCGTACACCGTGGCCGCCGCGAACGCCCCCGACGCCACCGCGCACACCACGCCGAGCGGGCGGCCCACGCGCCGCGCCTCCTCCTGGAGCCCCCGCCCCGCGAGCAGCCGCACCGCCGAGGGGCGTACGGACTGCAGCGCGCGCCCGCACAGATATGTGAGCCCGGGTCCCGCGAGCGCCAGGCCGAGCGCGGTCAGCGTCCACCCGGCGAGCACGCCCGTGGGGCTGCCGGTGAGGCCGCCGGGCAGCCGGGAGCCCGCGGCGCCGCGCGCGCTCGCCGCGTACGTCTCCACGGCGAGGCCCGCGGCCAGCAGGGCGAAGCCCCACGGCAGGCCGGTCGGGGCTGTGGCCGGTTCCGCCGCTTCCGTCTTGTCGTCGGAGGGACCCGCGGGCCGCGGGCGCAGCGCGAGGGCGCTGGCCGCGGACGCCGCGAGCGGCACCCACGTCAGCAGGGTGAGTGTGGCGGCGAGCGGCAGGGGCCGGTCGGCGGCGAGCAGCCCGCGGGCCGCGCCGTCGAACGGGAGGCCCGTCAGATCGCCCCGTAGATGCAGGAAGAACAGCAGCGCCAGCATCGAGCCGAGCGTGCAGGCGATCGCCGTGGAGATCGCGGCGAGCAGCGTGAGGCGGGCCGGGCCCAGGCCCACGGCGGACAGGCCCGCGCGCGGGCGCGTACCGGGGTCGGAGCGGGCCACGGCGACCGCGAAGTACACCGTCGCGGCGATCGGCAGCACGCACCAGGCCAGGCGCAGCAGGGAGTTGGCCGCGGTCTCCGGGTGCCCGAGCGCGTGGCCGAGCGTGCACAGGAGCAGAAAGCCGGTGCCGGCCGAGGCGGCGGCCACCAGGAGTCTGCGCAGCTGGACCAGCGGGTGCGCGCCGCGGGCTAGACGGAGACTGAGCACGCGGCCCGGCCTTCCCCTTCGGTGGCCTTCTCGGGCAGCGGCACGGTGTGCACGCGGCGCCCGTCGAGCAGCGACTCCGTGCGGTCGGCGAGCGCGCCCACCGCGGAGTCGTGCGTGGCGAGGACGACCGTGATGGCGTGCGAGCGGGCCGCCGCGGTGAGGGTGCGCAGGATGTGGGCGCTGTCGGCGCGGTGCAGGGTCGCGGTCGGCTCGTCGGCGAACACCACGTGCGGGGCGTGCGCGAGGGCGCGCGCGATGGACACGCGCTGGCGCTCGGCGACGGACAGGGCGTGCGGGCGCTTGCGGGCGAGCCGGCCGATGTCGAGCCGGTCGAGCCACTCGTGGGCGGCGGTCTTGGCGGGGCGGCGGGCGGTGCCGCGCAGCATCAGGGGGAGGGCGGCGTTCTCCCACACGTTCAGCTCGGGTACGAGGACGGGCTCGGGGTCGATCCAGCCGAACCGGTCGCGGCGCAGCCGTTCGCGCACCAGGGGGCCCATCGTGTGCACGGGCGTGCTGTTGAACCACACCTCGCCCTGCTGCGGCAGGAGCTGACCGGACAGGCAGCGCAGCAGCGTCGTCTTCCCGCTGCCGCGGGGCCCGGTGACGGCGAGGATCTCGCCCTCGCGGACACCGAGCGAGACACCGGTGAGGGCGGGGGAACCGCTGTCCGATCCGCTGTGCGCGTAGTGCAGGGCACGCGCCCACAGCACGTCGTTGTCCGGCGGGGCCACCATGACGTACACCTCGGTTCAGATCAGTTGCCTTCCCCCGTACGGGGGAACGAAGACGCGGCCGATCGGTCACTGGGCACGGTAGGTATCCGCCGTGGAAGGCGGAGAAAAGACGCGGCCCGGCCGCCCCCATCTCACTCGGATGGGTGCAACCGGGCCGCGTATCAAGCCAGTTGACGTTCCGTGGACGCCCTGGCTTCGGGCTGGGCTCAGATCTTCGTCCAGGCCTCCGTGAGAACCTGTCGGATGATTCCCTCGATCTCGTCGAAGGTCGCCTGGTCGGAGATGAGCGGCGGGGAGAGCTGGATGACCGGGTCGCCACGGTCGTCGGCGCGGCAGTAGAGGCCGTACTCGAAGAGCTTCTTGGAGACGAAGCCGTAGAGCACGCGCTCCGACTCCTCGTCCGTGAAGGTCTCCTTGGTGGCCTTGTCCTTCACGAGCTCGATGCCGTAGAAGAAGCCGTTGCCGCGGACGTCGCCGACGATCGGCAGGTCGTTCAGCTTCTGCAGCGTGTTGAGGAAGTTCGCCTCGTTGTCGAGGACGTGCTGGTTGAGGCCCTCGCGCTCGAAGATGTCCAGGTTCGCGAGGCCGACGGCGGCGGAGACCGGGTGGCCACCGAACGTGTAGCCGTGCAGGAACGTGTTGTCGCCCTTGTAGAACGGCTCGGCGATCCGGTCGGAGACGATGGCCGCACCGATCGGGGAGTAGCCGGACGTCATGCCCTTGGCGCAGGTGATGATGTCCGGGACGTAGCCGAACTTGTCACAGGCGAACATCGTGCCGAGACGGCCGAAGGCGCAGATGACCTCGTCGGAGACGAGCAGCACGTCGTACTTGTCGCAGATCTCGCGCACACGCTGGAAGTACCCGGGCGGCGGCGGGAAGCAGCCGCCGGCGTTCTGCACCGGCTCGAGGAAGACGGCCGCGACCGTCTCCGCGCCCTCGAAAAGGATCTCCTGCTCGATCTGGTCGGCGGCCCAGCGGCCGAAGGCCTCGGGGTCGTCGCCGTGGATCGGGGCGCGGTAGATGTTCGTGTTCGGCACCTTGTGCGCGCCCGGGACGAGCGGCTCGAAGGGGGCCTTGAGGGCCGGCAGGCCGGTGATGGACAGGGCGCCCTGCGGCGTGCCGTGGTAGGCGACCGCGCGCGAGATGACCTTGTACTTCTGGTGGTTGCCGTTGAGCTTGTGGTACTGCTTCGCCAGCTTCCACGCGGTCTCGACGGCCTCGCCGCCACCGGTGGTGAAGAAGACCTTGTTGAGGTCGCCCGGCGCGTAGTGGGCCAGCCGCTCGGCCAGCTCCACGGCCTTGGGGTGGGCGTACGACCAGATCGGGAAGAACGCCAGCTCGGACGCCTGCTTGGCGGCGACCTCGGCGAGCTCGCGGCGACCGTGGCCCGCCTGCACCACGAACAGGCCGGAGAGGCCGTCCAGGTACTTCTGGCCCTTGTCGTCGTAGATGTAGGTGCCCTCGCCACGCACGATGGTGGGAACGGGCGCGTTCTCGTACGACGACATGCGGGTGAAGTGCATCCACAGGTGGTCGTACGCGGTTCGGCTGAGGTCCTTGCTCACGGCTATCGGGTTCCCCACATGTAGGTCTGCTTCTTGAGCTTCAGGTAGACGAAGCTCTCGGTGGAGCGCACGCCGGGGAGGGCCCGGATGCGTCGGTTGATGACCTCCAGAAGGTGGTCGTCGTCCTCGCAGACGATCTCCACCATCAGGTCGAACGAGCCCGCGGTCATCACGACGTACTCGCACTCCGGCATGTCGCTGAGCGCATCCGCCACGGGATTCAGATCGCCCTCGACGTTGATGCCGACCATCGCCTGCCGTCGGAAGCCCACGGTGAGCGGGTCGGTGACGGCGACGATCTGCATCACGCCCTGATCGAGCAGCTTCTGGACGCGCTGGCGCACGGCCGCCTCGGAGAGGCCGACGGCCTTTCCGATGGCGGCGTACGGACGCCTGCCGTCCTCTTGGAGCTGCTCGATGATGGCGAGGGAGACGGAGTCGAGCGGCGGATTGCTGCCGTTCCTCGAACTGGGCCCCTTGGGATCTGCGCTGCGACTGGCCACGGCCTCACTGTGCACGAGGACTCCGCTGTTCCGCAAGCCCAGATCGATGAAATTCGTTGTCTGCGAGGTTCAACCTCACTAATTCCGTAGTTCAGCAGGGGTGGGGGGTGTCGAAAACGTCGGTCCTCGGTCTAGGGTGGGCGTCTCAATCTTTGGACAGCGAACAGTCAGGAGGGCCGGCAGTGAGCACGAGTGAGCTTCGTCGTCTGCGCAACTACATCGACGGTGAGTTCAAGGACGCCGCCGACGGACGGACCACCGAGGTGGTCGACCCCGCCACGGGCGAGGCGTACGCGACCGCGCCGCTGTCCGGGCAGGCCGACGTCGACGCCGCGATGGCCGCCGCCGAGGCCGCGTTCCCGGCCTGGCGCGACCTGGTCCCGGGCGAGCGGCAGAAGTACCTCCTGAAGATCGCGGACGCGTTCGAGGAGCGCGCCGAGGAACTCATCGCCGTCGAGTCGGAGAACTGTGGCAAGCCCCTCGGGCTCACCCGCAGCGAAGAGATCCCGATGATGCTCGACCAGATCCGCTTCTTCGCGGGCGCCGCGCGCATGCTGGAAGGCCGCTCCGGCGGCGAGTACATGGAGGGCCTGACCTCCTTCGTACGCCGCGAGCCGATCGGCGTCTGCGCGCAGGTCGCGCCGTGGAACTACCCGATGATGATGGGCGTGTGGAAGTTCGCGCCCGCGCTCGCCGCCGGTAACACGGTCGTGCTGAAGCCGTCGGACACGACGCCCGCCTCCACCGTCCTGATGGCCGAGATCATCGGCTCGATCGTGCCCAAGGGCGTCTTCAACGTGGTGTGCGGCGACCGCGACACCGGCCGCGCGATGGTCGAGCACAAAACCCCGGCGATGGCCTCCATCACCGGCTCCGTACGCGCCGGCATGCAGGTCGCCGAGTCCGCCGCCAAGGACCTCAAGCGGGTCCACCTGGAGCTGGGCGGCAAGGCCCCGGTCGTCGTCTTCGAGGACGCCGGCCTCCAGAAGGCGGCCGAGGGCATCGCCGAGGCCGGGTACTTCAACGCCGGCCAGGACTGCACCGCCGCCACCCGCGTCCTCGTCCACGAGTCGGTGCACGACGAGTTCGTCACCGCGCTCGCGAAGATCGCCGCCGAGACGAAGACCGGCGCGGCCGACGACGAGGACGTCCTGTACGGCCCGCTCAACAACGCCAACCAGCTCAAGCAGGTCACCGGCTTCATCGAGCGGCTCCCGGCGCACGCCAAGGTCGAGGCCGGCGGCCACCGGGTCGGCGACCGGGGCTACTTCTACGCGCCGACCGTCGTCTCGGGCCTCAAGCAGGACGACGAGATCATCCAGAACGAGGTCTTCGGCCCGGTCATCACCGTCCAGTCCTTCACGGACGAGGAGCAGGCGGTGTCCTACGCCAACGGCGTCGAGTACGCCCTTGCCTCCTCGGTCTGGACGAAGGACCACGGCCGCGCGATGCGGATGTCCAAGGTCCTCGACTTCGGCTGCGTGTGGATCAACACCCACATCCCGCTCGTCGCCGAGATGCCGCACGGCGGCTTCAAGAAGTCGGGCTACGGCAAGGACCTGTCGGCGTACGGCTTCGACGACTACACGCGGATCAAGCACGTGATGACGTCGCTCGACGCGTGATCCCTCTTACGTACGCGGAGGTCGGCGCGACCCTGGTGGCAGGCGAACTGCCGCCGGGGTACGCCCACTTGGACCGCCGCGTCCGGCTCGGCTCGGGGCAGGAGTGCTTCGAGCGGGCCGGTGCGGCGGTCCTCTCGTGGGGCGCGCAGCGCGGGGCCGGGCTCCGGGTGACGCCGGGCGACGATGTCCGGGAGGGCGCGGACGTGCGGCTGCGGACGCTGTTCCTGCGGATTCCCTGCCGGGTGGTACGGGTCGTGCGTGACGGATCCCGGATCGGCTTCGCGTACGGGACGCTGCCGGGGCATCCCGAGTGCGGCGAGGAGGCGTTCCTCGTCGAGCGGGATGCGGACGGGTCCGTGTGGTTCCGGATCCGGGCGTTCTCGCGGCCGGGGCGGTGGTACGCACGGGTGGGCGGGCCGGCGGCGCGGGCCGTGCAGAGGTGGGTGACGGGCCGATACGTGCGGGCCATTCAAACCTCTGCAGGGGGCACCTCCCAGCGGTAGCTGGGGGAGATTGAGCGGCGGGGTCCGGGGCGGATCCCCGTGACGTGAGAACGGCGCGGCGTTCGACATCGACAAGGTGTCCGCCGGGAACGGCCCCGCTCGACGCAGCGTCCATTGTGAGGCCAAGCGCCCGAGCGAGAGGCTGAGTTCGTGCCAGCGAACCCGATATCCCACCAGGCCACCCGTCGTTCCCTGCTGCGCGCCGCGGGCGGTGGTGCCGTGGCAGCGGCGGTCGGCGGCCTCGCCGCCGGCTGCGGGGTGCCCGCGGCGTACGTCTCGCCGGGTGAGCGGGCGGGCCACGATCTGTCCGCCGGTGAGAAGCGGCTCACCTGGGCCAACTGGCCGCTCTACATCGACGTCGACGACGACAACCCCTCGAAGCGGCCCACCCTCGACGCGTTCGAGAAGCGGTCCGGGATCCAGGTCAAGTACACCGAGGAGATCAACGACAACGACGAGTTCTTCGGCAAGATCAGCCCGTCGCTCATGAACCACCAGAAGACCGACCGCGACCTCATCGTCATCTCCGACTGGATGTGCTCGCGGTTCGTGCGCCTCGGCTGGGTCCAGGAGATGGACCGCGCGCACCAGCCGAACGTCACCAAGTACCTCGACCCGCTGCTGCGTTCGCCCGCCTTCGACCCGGGCCGCAAGTACACCGTGCCGTGGCAGTCCGGGATCACCGGCATCGCGTACAACAAGCGGAAGCTGGGCCGCGAGATCAAGCACGTCTCCGACCTGTGGGCGGACGATCTGGCGGGCCGGGTCACCCTGCTCTCCGGCCTCGACGAGTCCTTCGCCCTGCTCATGCAGGGCAACGGCGTCGACATCACCAAGTGGACCGGCGCCGACTTCGACAAGATCTGCGAACAGGTCGAGAAGCTGGTGAAGGCGAAGCACATCCGCCGCTTCACCGGCAACGACTACATCAAGGACCTGTCCAGCGGCGACGTCCTCGCCTGCCAGGCGTACAGCGGCGACATCATCCAGCTCCAGGCCGACAACCCGGACATCGAGTTCGTCGTCCCGGAGGAAGGCGCCGAGCTCTGGGCGGAATCCCTGATGATCCCCAACCTCGCCGACCACAAGGCCAACGCCGAGCGCCTGATCGACTACTACTACCAGCCGGAGGTCGCGGCGGAGCTGGCCGCGTGGGTCAACTACGTGTGCCCGGTGCCGGCGGCTCGGGACGTGCTCGCCTCGTCCAAGGACAAGGAGACCGCCGAGCTCGCCGAGGACCCGCTGATCTTCCCCGACGACCGGATGCGCTCGCGGCTCGCGATCGCCCGCGACATCAGGCCGGCGGAGCGGACCGAGTTCTCGAAGCGGTGGAACAGGATCGCGGGGCTGTGAACCGCGACGCACGTCACAACAGGGCCTACAGGGAGCCCAGTTGAGGCCGCCATAAGCTGTCGCCATGACCGCTGATGACCAGTCGTCCGTCGGGGCCGCGGTGACCCTGGGGCTGTTCGCCGCCTGGGCGCTGCACGACACCGAAGAGGTGCTCACGGCCTCGCGCTGGATCCGGAAGAACGTGCCGCGGCTGCGCGAACGGTGGCCGGGCGCGCCCGAGCGGGTGTGGCGGGTCGTGGAGGGCGCCGACGAGCGGGAGTTCACCGCCGCCGTCGGCGTCATGGCCGGGATCGTCGGCGCGGGGGCCTTCGCCGGATGGGCGAGTGGCGGCCGCAACGCCACGTACCAGGCCGTGCTGAACGGCTTCGGGGCGCACGGTCTGCTGCACATCGGCCAGTCCTTCGCCGTGCGCGGCTACACCCCGGGCGTCGCGACCTCGCCGGTACTCGTCGTGCCGTTCGCCCTGTGGGCGCGGCGGCGGCTGGGGCAGGCCGGGGTGCTGCGCCCTGGCCGGGCCCGTGACGTCGTCGCCGGGGTGGCCTGGGCGGCCGCGGCGACGGCGGTCTCGCATGGGGTGGCGCATCGGTTGGTCAGGTCGTGCGCAGCGACGTCAGGACGTCGATTCGGTTTGTCGTGATGGAGTCCACGCCGATGTCGAGCAGCCTGCGTACCGAGCGCCTGGTGTCCGGGGTCCACGCCGACAGCAGGTAGCCGTCGTGGTGGACGCGGGTCGCCAGGTCCCGGGTCACCAGCGGGAAGCGGTAGTTGAGCCAGCGGGGGGTGATCGCCGCGAGGACGGCCGGGCGGGGCGGGGCCAGCGACGTCCAGGTGAGCGCGATCTCGGCGGAGGACGACGCGGCGCGCACCTTGAGCATCGTCTCGGCGCCCGCGCAGTAGTAGACCCGGTCTTCCGCGCCGCAGTCGCGGACGGCGCCGATGACCGTGCGTACCGTACGGGCGTCGGCGCCCGGCAGGTCGATCATGACGCGGGCGTCGCGGCACGCCTCCAGGGCGTCCGCAAGGGTGGGCACGCCGCCCTCCGTAAGGCCGCGCACCTCGTCGCCGGAGAGCGCCGACAGCGGGCGTTCGTGCTGCCACAGGCGCTCCAGGGTGGAGTCGTGGAGCAGTACCGGGACCGCGTCCCGCGTCAGTCGTACGTCGATCTCCACCACGTCCGCGCCCCGCTCCAACGCGGAGCGCAGGGACGGGAGGGTGTTCTCACGGACTCGGTAGGGGTCGCCTCGGTGGGCCACGGCAGTCACAGTGCGCATGGCCACCATTGTGGCCTTGAGCGGCAGTGGGTGGGCGTCACCCGGCGATCGGTCGCGGGGCTCTGCCCCGGACCCCGCTGCTCAATCGCCGCAGGGGCTCTATGCGGGCCAGTTCTCCGTGTACGTGTCGATTTCCGTGACGATGCGCGCCTTGCCGGCCTCGTCGAGGAACGACTCCCGCACCGCGTTCTTGGCCAGCTCCGCCACGCCCCGCTCGTCGAGGTCGAGGAGGCGGGCCGCCACCGCGTACTCGGTGTTGAGGTCCGTGGAGAACATCGGCGGGTCGTCCGAGTTGATGGTCACCGTCACGCCCGCGTCCACGAACTGCTTGAGCGGGTGCTCTTCGAGGGTGCGGACCGCGCGCGTCGCGATGTTCGACGTCGGGCACACCTCCAGCGGGATGCCGTGCTCGGCGAGGTGTGCGAGCAGCCTCGGGTCCTGCGCCGCCGACGTGCCGTGTCCGATGCGCTCGGCGCCCAGGTGGTTCAGCGCGTCCCACACCGTCTCGGGCCCGGTCGTCTCGCCCGCGTGCGGCACCGAGCGCAGGCCCGCGGCGCGCGCCCGGTCGAAGTACGGCTTGAACTGCGGGCGCGGCACGCCCACTTCGGGCCCGCCGAGCCCGAACGACACCAGGCCCTCCGGGCGCAGCGCGTCGTCCGTGGCGAGCCGCGCCGTCTCCTCGGCCGACTCCAGACCGGCCTCGCCGGGGATGTCGAAGCACCAGCGCAGCACCGTGCCGAACTCGGCCTCCGCCGACTTGCGCGCGTCCTCGATCGCCTCCATGAAGCCGCGGGCGTCGATGCCGCGGCGCGTGGAGGAGAAGGGGGTGAGGGTGAGCTCCGCGTACCGCACGTTCTGCCGGGCCATGTCGCGGGCGATCTCGAACGTGAGGAGGCGGACGTCCTCCGGCGTGCGGATCAGGTCGACCACCGACAGGTACACCTGGATGAAGTGCGCGAAGTCCGTGAACGTGAAGAACTCGGCGAGCGCCTCGGGGTCCGCAGGGACCTTCGAGTCGGGGTGCCGGGCGGCGAGCTCCGAGACGATCCTGGGGGAGGCGGAGCCCACGTGGTGGACGTGCAGTTCCGCCTTCGGCAGTCCGGTGATGAAGGCTTGCAGGCCCTGGCTCGGGCTCTGGCTCTCGCTGTGACTCGGGCTCTGGCTCACGGTTTCCTCCCCAGGAACTTGGGTGATCGGCTGATCGGGGCCTCGTCATCGTATGCGGGGAGACCCAGGGCACGGACGGGGTGCCTAGCATGAGCGGATGAGCGAGTACGACCCGTGGCGCGCGCCGCCCGCGCCCTCCGCGTACGGGTACGCCAATCCGTACGCGGCGCCGGACGAGCCCGTACCGCCACCGCCCATCGGCCCGGAGGGGCCGACACCGTTCCCGTACGGGGCCTACTGGTACGCGTACGGCCACGGGGTCCCGGGGGCCCCGCCGCCCCGCAACGGACTCGGTGTCGCGGCCCTCGTGCTCGGCATCGTCACCGCGATCGGCTTCGTGCTGTGGCCGCTCGCGATCGTGACGGGTGTACTCGCGGTGATCTTCGGCGTCGTCGGCAGGCGGCGCGCCGGGCGCGGGGCCGCGACCAACGGCGGGCAGGCGCTGGGCGGGCTCATCTGCGGTGTGGGCGGGCTGCTGTCGGCAGTCGGGGTCGGGATCGCCGTCCTGGCCTGAGCCCCGGGGACGGCCCCCGGATCAGCGCAGCCGCTCTCTCGCCGCCATCAGCGCGAACCCCAGCAGATTCAGCCCCCGCCACGCCTCCGGATCCGCCGCGCCCGCGTCGTCCGCCGCCATCCCGATGCCCCACACGCTGTCCGTCGGACTCGCCTCCACCAGCACCCGGTCACCCGTCCCCACCAGGAACTCCCGCAGCCCGGGATCCGCCGCGAACTTGTGGACGCTCCCCTCGACGACCACGCCGAAGCGCTCCCGCTCCCACACCGCGCCGTCGAAGCCGCGCACCAGCCGCCCCGCCTTCTTGGCCTCCGCCGGATGCCCGGCGGCGATCGCGCGGCGCTCCGCCTCCGCGTCACCGAACAGGCGCGCCTTCTCCGCCATCATCCAGTGCTCCGCCGTCGCGTACTCCACGCCCGCCACCGTGAACGGCGAACGCCACCACTGACTCAGACAACTCGCCCCGATCGAACCGTCCTTACGCGGCGTATGCCCCCAGAAGTGCAGGTACTGCACACTTGTCCCCGCCGCCAGGGCAGTGACCAGCGATTCCCTGCTGTCGATCTCCATACACGCGAGTCTGGCACGCACCACTGACAATCCGTCCTGCGTTTTCCAGGTGGACTCGACACCCGGTCGACAGATTCCGTCGCGTAACCAAAAGGCAACAACGGAATCACTTGTTGGCGCGATGGTCCTCTGTCAGGATCGGCACTCAAATCGAGCTGGAGCCACGGCTGGCCGGAGCTGCGGCTGGAGCTACGTCGGCCCCCGGAACGTGCCGACGCAGGAGAAGCGAGAGCGAGCACTCATGCACCACCCCACCTCGGACCACCTCACCTCGGACTATCCCGCCTCGGCCAAGAACGTGGCCGCACTGGCACAGGAACTCTTCGCGGACGGTGCGAACTTCGTCGCGGGCCGCCTCGTCAAGGGCACGTCCGGCCGCACCCACGCCGTCGTCGACCCGGCCACGGGCGCGGAGGTCTACACGTACGAACTGGCGGGCACCGCCGATGTGGACGCCGCCGTCGCCGCCGCGCGTGCGGCCTTCCCCGGCTGGTCGGGTGCGACGCCCGGCGAGCGGTCCGACGCCATGCACCGGTTCGCCGGGGTCCTCGACGAGAAGGCGGAGGAGTTCGCCCGCCTCGAATCGTTGCAGTGCGGCAAGCCGCTCAAGCTGAGCCGCGAGTTCGACGTGCCCGGATCGGTCGACAACGCCGCCTTCTTCGCCGGCGCCGCCCGGCATCTGCAGGGCCAGTCCGCCGGCGAGTACAGCGCCGACCACACCTCGTACGTACGCCGCGAGCCCATCGGTGTCGTCGGCTCCATCGCGCCGTGGAACTACCCGTTGCAGATGGCCGCCTGGAAGGTGCTTCCGGCGATAGCGGCCGGCAACACGATCGTTCTCAAGCCCGCCGAGCTGACCCCGTTCACCTCGCTCCTGTTCGCGCAGGCCGCCACCGAGGCGGGCCTCCCCGACGGCGTCGTCAACGTCATCAGCGGCGCGGGCCGCGACGCCGGTGAGCACCTCGTCGGCCACCCGGACGTCGCCATGACCTCCTTCACCGGCTCCACGGGCGTCGGCAAGCGGGTCGCAGAGATCGCCACGGCCACCGTGAAGCGGATCCACCTGGAGCTGGGCGGCAAGGCGCCGTTCGTCGTGTTCGACGACGCCGATCTCGACGCCGCCGTGCACGGCGCGGTCGCCGGGGCGCTCATCAACACCGGTCAGGACTGCACCGCCGCCACGCGCGCGTACGTGCAGCGTCCGCTCTACGAAGCCTTCGTGGAGCAGACGGCAGCCCTGATGGAGACCGTCAGGCTCGGCGACCCGTTCGCCGACGGCACCGACCTCGGGCCGCTCATCTCGCACGCCCAGCGGGACCGGGTCGCCGCCATCGTGGACCGGGCGCGCGGCTACGCGCGCGTGGTGACCGGTGGCGAGGCCCCCGGTGGCGACCTCGCGGACGGCGCGTACTACCGGCCCACGCTCATCGCCGACGCCGCACAGGACAGCGAGGCCGTGCAGTCCGAGATCTTCGGGCCCGTACTGGTCGTGCTGCCCTTCGACAGCGACGACGAGGGCATCCGGCTCGCCAACGACACCCCGTACGGGCTCGCCGCCTCCGCCTGGTCCACCAACGTGTTCCGCGCGAACCGTGCCACGCGCGAGATCAAGGCGGGCTGTGTGTGGGTCAACGACCACATCCCGATCCTCAGCGAGATGCCGCACGGCGGCTACAAGGCCTCCGGCTTCGGCAAGGACATGTCCGCGTACAGCTTCGACGAGTACACGCAGATCAAGCACGTCATGTTCGACAACACCGCGGTGGCGCGCAAGGACTGGCACCGCACGATCTTCGGGGACCGATAGTCGCAACAGGCCGCCCGACCACCGGCCGCCAACCCTCCCGAAAGGGCAACCACGCGCATGGAGCAGTACGAGCCCGACAGCCTCTCCCCGGCCCAACTGGCCGCCATGCACCGCAGCTTCAGGAACGGCAGGGCAGAGATGTCCCGCCGTAACCTGATGCGGGCCTCGGCAGGCGGCGTGCTCGCCGTCGGCGGCCTCGGCGCCCTCACCGGCTGCGGCATTCCCGCGGCGAGCAAGTCCTCGGGCGGCATCTCGTCCGAGGACCACTCGGCCAAGGAGAAGACCATCAACTTCTCCAACTGGACCGAGTACATCGACATGAGCGACGACGAGAAGCACCGCCCGTCCCTCGATGCCTTCACCAAACGCACCGGAATCAAGGTCAAGTACACCGAGGACATCAACGACAACGTCGAGTTCTTCGGGAAGATCAAGCCGCAGCTCGCCGCGGGCCAGGACACAGGCCGCGACATCATCGTCCTCACCGACTGGCTCGCCGCCCGCCTCATCCGCTACGGCTGGGTGCAGAAGCTCGACCCGGCCAACCTGCCGCACGCGTACACCAACCTGGCCACCCAGTTCCGCAATCCCGACTGGGACCCGGGCCGCTCCTTCTCCTACCCCTGGCAGGGCATCGCGACGGTCATCGCGTACAACACCAAGGCCACCGGCGGCAAGGAGATCACCTCGGTCTCGCAGCTCCTCGACGACCCCAAGCTCAAGGGCAGGGCCGGCCTGCTCTCCGAGATGCGCGACACGATCGGCATGACGCTGATCGACATGGGCAAGGACCCGCGCACCTTCAAGGCCGACGACTTCGACGCGGCCATCGCGCGCGTGCAGAAGGCCGTCGACAGCAAGCAGGTGCGCCGCTTCACCGGCAACGACTACATCTCCGACCTCAGCAAGGGCGACCTCGCGGCCTGTCTCGCCTGGGCCGGGGACATCGTGCAGCTCCAGGCGGACAACCCGGACGTCAAGTTCGCGATCCCGGACGCCGGTTACATCTCGTCGACCGACAACATGCTGGTTCCCAACAAGGCACGTCACAAGACGAACGCCGAGAAGCTCATGGACTACTACTACGAGCCGGCGGTCGGCGCGGAGCTGGCGGCGTGGATCAACTACGTCTCGCCGCTGGAGACCGGCCTCGTCAAGCCGGAACTCACCAAGATCGACAAGGACGTCGCGAACGACCCGCTGATCGTCCCCGACAAGGAGATGTCGGCGAAGGCGCACAACTTCCGATCCCTGACGGCCAAGGAAGACACGGCGTTCGAGCAGAAGTTCGCCCAGCTCACCGGCGGCTGAGCCGCCTCCCGGCACCCCCGCTCTCGTCCCAGCCCGGCCCTGCCTCAGCCCTCACCGACTCCTTGGACTCACCATGACGACCCTTCCGACGTCGGAGACCGGTGGAGACGTCCGTCTCTCCGGGATCAGCAAGACGTACGACAACGGCTTCACCGCCGTCCAGCCGCTCGACCTCACCGTGCCCCAGGGCTCGTTCTTCGCGCTGCTCGGCGCCTCCGGCTGCGGGAAGACCACGACCCTGCGCATGATCGCGGGCCTCGAGGAGCCGACCACGGGCACCGTGCACCTCGGCGACCAGGACGTGACGTCCCTGCCCCCGTACAAGCGCCCGGTGAACACCGTCTTCCAGTCGTACGCGCTCTTCCCGCACCTCGACATCTACGAGAACGTCGCCTTCGGCCTGCGCCGGCGCGGCATCAAGTCCGTGAAGAAGCAGGTCGAGGAGATGCTCGACCTGGTGCAGCTCGGCGAGCAGATCCGCAAGAAGCCGCAGCAGCTCTCCGGCGGCCAGCAGCAGCGCGTCGCCGTCGCCCGCGCGCTGATCAACCACCCCAAGGTGCTGCTCCTCGACGAGCCGCTCGGCGCCCTCGACCTCAAGCTGCGCCGTCAGATGCAGCTTGAGCTCAAGCGCATCCAGACCGAGGTCGGCATCACGTTCGTGCACGTCACGCACGACCAGGAGGAGGCCATGACGATGGCCGACACCGTGGCCGTGATGAACTCGGGCTCCGTCGAACAACTCGGCGCCCCCACCGACCTGTACGAGAACCCGGGCTCGACGTTCGTCGCGAACTTCCTCGGCACCTCGAACTTCATCGAGGCCGAGATCGCGGGTCGGTCCGGCGACGACCTCACCCTCAAGGCAGGCGGCGGCAAGCTCGTCCTGCCCACCGCCCGCAACTCCGCGCGCACCGCGGCCACCGGCGACAAACTGCTCCTCGGCGTCCGCCCCGAGAAGATCTCGCTCACGCACGCCGACGACGCGGGCGAGGTCGCCGACGGCCGCAACCGCATCACCGGGAAGATCGTCGACTCCAGCTTCATCGGCGTCTCCACCCAGTACGTCATCGAAAGCCCGCTGTGCGACTCCTTCGAGGTCTACGCGCAGAACATCGAGCGCGACAGCCGCCTCGCCCCCGGCGCCGAGGTCGTCCTGCACTGGAACCCCGCGCACACCTTCGGACTCGACGCGACCCAGGACATCGAGGCCGGAGCGGCCAAGGTCTCGGAGGACGCCGCCGCATGAGCACCGTCACCGACGCGCCACCTGCGGCGCCGACACCGGCAAAGAAGCCACGCAAGCGCGGCCGCCTCGTCCCGTACTGGCTGCTGCTGCCCGGCATCCTCTGGCTGGTCGTCTTCTTCGCCCTGCCGATGGTCTACCAGGCCTCAACGTCCGTGCAGCAAGGGTCACTTGAGGACGGCTTCAAGGTCACCTGGCACTTCGCCACGTACTGGGACGCGCTGGCCGAGTACTGGCCGCAGTTCCTGCGCTCCGTCCTGTACGCGGGTCTCGCCACGATCCTGTGCCTGCTGCTCGGCTACCCGCTCGCGTACCTCATCGCGTTCCGCGCGGGCCGCTGGCGCAACTTCATCATGATCCTGGTGATCGCCCCGTTCTTCACCAGTTTCCTGATCCGCACGCTCGCGTGGAAGACGATCCTCGCGGACGGCGGCCCGGTCGTGGGCGCGCTCAACTCGCTGCACGTCCTCGATGTCACGAGCTGGCTCGGCATGACCGATGGCAGCAGAGTCCTCGCCACACCGCTCGCGGTGGTGTGCGGACTCACGTACAACTTCCTGCCGTTCATGATCCTGCCGCTCTACACCTCGCTCGAACGGATCGACGGCCGGCTGCACGAGGCGGCGGGCGACCTGTACGCGCACCCGTTCACCACCTTCCGCAAGGTGACGTTCCCGCTGTCGATGCCGGGTGTGGTCTCCGGAACGCTGCTGACGTTCATCCCCGCGACCGGTGACTACGTGAATGCCGACCTGCTCGGCTCCACCGACACCCGCATGGTCGGAAACGTCATCCAGACACAGTTCCTGCGGATCCTCGACTATCCGACGGCGGCGGCACTCTCCTTCATCCTCATGGCGGCCATTCTCTTCATGGTCACCTTCTACATCCGTCGTTCCGGGACGGAGGACCTCGTCTGATGCGCTGGCTGCGAAAGAACCTCGTCGTCATAGCGGGCCTGATCACACTCGGCTATCTCCTGCTGCCGAACATCGTCGTGACCGTCTTCTCCTTCAACAAGCCGAAGGGCCGCTTCAATTACGAGTGGCAGGAATTCTCGACCGACGCCTGGAAGAACCCGTGCGGCGTCGCCGACATGTGCGGCTCGCTCTCGCTGAGCCTCCAGATCGCCTTCTGGGCCACGATCGGCGCGACGGCCCTCGGCACGATGATCGCCTTCGCGCTCGTCCGCTACCGGTTCAGGGCGCGCGGCGCGATCAACTCGCTGATCTTCCTGCCGATGGCGATGCCGGAGGTCGTGATGGCGGCCTCGCTGCTCACGCTCTTCCTCAACATGGGTGCCCAGCTGGGCTTCTGGACGATCCTCATCGCCCACATCATGTTCTGCCTCAGCTTCGTGGTGACGGCGGTGAAGGCGCGCGTGATGTCGATGGACCCGCGCCTCGAGCAAGCCGCGCAGGACCTGTACGCGGGTCCGATGCAGACGTTCCTCCGCGTCACCCTGCCGATCGCGGCGCCCGGTATCGCGGCGGGCGCACTGCTCGCCTTCGCGCTCTCCTTCGACGATTTCATCATCACCAATTTCAACGCGGGCTCGACCGTCACCTTCCCCATGTTCGTCTGGGGCTCGGCGCAGCGCGGAACGCCCGTTCAGATCAATGTCATCGGTACGGCCATGTTCCTGATCGCCGTACTGTGTGTGCTGGCTGCAATGACCATCGGTAAGCGCAAGAACAAAACTGCGTAACCTTAGCTATTTCCTGAGGGAGTTGGAATCATGGCCGCACGCGCCATGAATCGCTGGACGAATTCACTCGCCGACGCCAAGCCGGTCGCCTACTGGCTCGACGACCCCGGCAGGCCCGAGGCCCGCCCGGCCCTGACCGGCGACGAGACGTGCGACCTCCTGGTCGTCGGCGGCGGCTACAGCGGACTGTGGACCGCGCTGCTCGCCAAGGAGCGCGACCCAGGGCGCGACGTGGTCCTCGTCGAGGGCCGCGAGATCGGCTGGGCCGCCTCCGGGCGCAACGGTGGGTTCTGTGCGGCCTCCCTCACGCACGGCACGGCCAACGGGCTCGCCCGCTGGCCCAAGGAGATCAAGAAGCTGGAGGAGCTGGGCGCCGCCAACCTCGACGCCATCGAGTCGGCGGTGGTCCGCTACTCCATCGACTGCGACTTCGAGCGGACCGGCGAGCTGGACGTGGCGACGCGGCCCCACCAGGTCACCGAACTACGCGAATTCCACGCCGAGTTGACGGAGGCCGGTCTCGCCGACGGCATCGAACTCCTCGACGCGGACGAGACCCGCGAGCAGGTCGCGTCCCCCACCTTCCTCGGGGCGATGCACGACCGGCACGGCGTTGCCATGCTGCACCCGGCGAAGCTGGCGTGGGGCCTGAAGCGGGCCTGCCTCGACCTGGGCGTGCGCATCCACGAGAACACGCCGGCCACGGAGCTGTCCTCGAACGGCGCGGGGGTCGCGGTCCGCACCCCGTACGGCCGGGTCTTCGCCCGGCACGCGGCGCTCGCCACGAACGTCTTCCCCTCACTGGTCAAGCGCACGCGCGCGTACACGGTCCCGGTGTACGACTACGCGCTGATGACGGAGCCGCTCAAGCCGGACCAGCTGGCGGCGGTCGGCTGGAAGAACCGCCAGGGCCTCGGCGACTCGGCCAACCAGTTCCACTACTTCCGGCTCTCCGCCGACAACCGGATCCTGTGGGGCGGCTACGACGCGATCTACCCGTACGGCGGCCGGGTGCGGGCCGAGCACGACCACCGCCCGGAGACGTACGCGAAGCTCGCCGAGCACTTCTTCACGTGCTTCCCGCAGTTGGAGGGCCTGCGCTTCACGCACGCGTGGGGCGGCGCGATCGACACCTGCACCCGCTTCTCGGCGTTCTTCGGCACGGCGCACGCGGGCCGGGTGGCATACGCCGCCGGTTACACGGGCCTCGGCGTCGGCGCGACGCGGTTCGGCGCGGACGTGATGCTGGACCTCCTCGCCGGCGAGCGCACGGACCGTACGGAGCTGGACATGGTCCGCAAGAAGCCCCTCCCGTTCCCGCCGGAACCGTTCGCGTCCACGGGCATCGCGCTCACCAAGTGGTCCCTTGCCCGCGCCGACGAGAACGGCGGCCGCCGCAACCTGTGGCTCAAGGCGATGGATGCGACGGGCCTGGGCTTCGACAGCTGACCGTCGCGTGTGGCGTGCCCGGCGTATGCCCTGGTCGCAGGCGGTGCCGAAAATTCTTACTTCCAAGTAGCCGAACCCGCGTAATGCTCGGGCCACTTCTCCCTCTCGTTCATGACAATCAGCGTCTATGCGAACGAACGAGGAGGCCCCGTCATGACTGGCTCGGGGGACAAGGCCGCTGTCGAGTGGCTGGTGTCCGTGGCACCGGATCCGGACGCCTGCCGCTGGGAGTGGGAACGCAATCCGCACGGGGTGGCGCTGCTGCCCGCGGGCGAGCGGTGGGACGTGCTGATCCTGCCGGGGGAGCTCGGCTATCCGACGCTCGACGTGCTGCGCCGGGTGATCGACAGGCCGGGGCCCGTGCTGGCGGACTTCGGCGCCGCCCGCATGGGCTTCTTCGTGCCCGCGGGCACGGCCACCCGCTGGCTCGGCACAGGCGTGCGCGCGGTGGGGCGCGGCACCTGGATCGTGGCGCCGTACCCCGGCCGGCTCGCGGGCGGCGTGCGCTGGCTGGTGCCGCCGGACGGCTCGGGCACCCTCACGGACCCGGCCGTCCTGGAACTCGCGATGCACGAGGCGGCGGCCCAACTGGCAAGGGATACGGGGGAGTAGGGGCGGTGCGGCGGATGCGGAACCCTTGACAACTCAATTGGTCTGGACCAAGTTGGGCGCGCTCCACCGTGCTCGTTTCCCCGCCCCGCCCGGAGGCAGCCATGACCCGCTCCAGACCCAGCATGCCCAGCAGACCCCGCAGAGTCAGCAGGCCCCGCAGATCCCGCAGGCTCTTGACGAGCCTCACGGCCGCCGCGCTCGCCGCGACCGGCCTCACCGCCCTGTCCACCACCGCGCGCGCCGCCGATGTCGACCTCGCCCGCAACGGCGGATTCGAGTCCGGCACGGACGGCTGGACCTGTTCGTCCGACACGGGCAGAAGCGTCAACTCGCCCGTCCACAGCGGTACATCGGCGCTCCAGGCCACGCCGTCCGGCGCCGACAACGCCAGCTGCGCCCAGACCGTCACGGTCAAGCCGGACTCCACGTACACCCTGTCCGGATACGTCCGCGGCAGCTACGTCTACCTCGGTGCGAGCGGCACCGGCACCACGGACGTGTCGACCTGGACCCCGTCGGCCTCCGACTGGCAGCAGCTCAAGACCACTTTCCGCACCGGCCCCGCCACCACCAAGGTCACGCTCTACACGCACGGCTGGTACGGCAGCCCCGCCTACACCGCCGACGACCTCACCCTGCTCGGCCCCGGCACCGACACCCCGGCGCCGCCCGCCGCGCCCGCGGGCCTCAAGACCTCGGCCGTCACCGCGACGAGCGTCGGCCTGTCCTGGTCGGCGGTCCCCGGCGCCACGGGATACGCGGTGTACCGCAACGGCACGAAGTACCAGACGGTGAACGGCACTTCGGCCACGATCACCGGCCTGACGCCCACCACCGCGTACAGCTTCCAGGTAGCCGCCGTGAACGACGCGGGCGAGTCCGCGAAGTCGACCACGGTCACCGCGACCACGGCCGACGGGCCCGGCGACTCCGGATCCGCGGACCTCCCGGCACACGCCCTCGTCGGCTACCTCCACGCGAGCTTCGCCAACGGCGCCGGCTACACCCGCCTCGCCGACGTCCCCGACAGCTGGGACGTCATCGACCTCGCCTTCGGCGAACCCGCCTCGACGGCCTCCGGAGACATCCGCTTCGACCGCTGCCCGGCCACCGAGTGCCCCGGCGTCGAGTCGGACGCCGACTTCAAGGCCGCGATCAAGGCCAAGCAGGCGGCGGGCAAGAAGGTCCTGATCTCGATCGGCGGCCAGAACGGCCAGGTCCAGCTCACCACCGCGGCCGCCCGCGACACCTTCGTCTCCTCGGTCTCCAAAATCATCGACGAGTACGGTCTCGACGGCCTCGACATCGACTTCGAGGGCCACTCGCTCTCCCTGAACGCCGACGACACCGACTTCAAGAACCCGAAGACCCCGGTGATCGTGAACCTGATCTCGGCGGTGAAGACCCTCAAGTCCAAGTACGGCAGCGACTTCACGCTCACCATGGCCCCGGAGACGTTCTTCGTCCAGCTCGGCTACCAGTACTACGGCACCGGCAAATGGGGCGGCCAGGACCCGCGCGCGGGCGCGTACCTCCCGGTCATCCACGCTCTGCGCGACGACCTGACGCTCCTCCACGTCCAGGACTACAACTCCGGCTCGATCATGGGCCTCGACAACCAGTACCACTCCATGGGCGGCGCCGACTTCCACATCGCGATGACCGACATGCTGCTCACCGGCTTCCCGGTCGCGGGCGACGCGAACAACGTCTTCCCGCCGCTGCGCCCCGACCAGATCGCCATCGGCATGCCGGCCTCGACGCAGGCGGGCAACGGCTACGTGTCCCCGACGGAGACGAACAAGGCCCTCGACTGCCTCACCAAGAAGACCAACTGCGGCTCGTACCCGAGCCATGGCACCTGGCCCGCCCTGCGCGGCCTGATGACGTGGTCGGTGAACTGGGACCGCTTCAGCAACTGGGAGTTCCAGAAGAACTTCGACGGCTACTTCGGCTGACCGCGTACGCCGCCGCGCACAGCAACACCACCGCCAGACACCAGCTCCCCACCACATCGGCAGGCCAGTGGTACCCCTGTCGTACGAGCCCCAGGCCTACGGCCGCGTTCAACAGGACGCAGCCGTAGGCCGGTTCACGTCTGCGGAGCAGCAGCGCGCACAGCCCGTACGCGACCGCCGCCGTCGCCGCGTGGCCCGACGGGTAGAAGCCCGTGGCCGGGGCCATGGGCGGCGGCCCGGGGCGGTCGATGAGGGCCTGGAGCGGGGGCACCAGGGCGGGGACCAGGGCCATCGTCACGGCCGCGGCGATCAGGGGGAACCGGGACCGGGTGCGCCAGGTGACGTACGCGAGGGTGGCGGCGAGGACCGGGAGGGCGACCGCCATGTTGCCGAGGTCGGCGAAGAACTCCGCGGGGCCCGAGGGGATCGCGCTGGTACGGATCGCGTCGCCGAGGCGCTCGTCGTACGCGAGGAGCGGCCCGCCGGAGGCGACCTGCCAGGTGAGTGCGGCGAAGAGAAGCGCTGCGAAGAGGATGAGAAAAATGCTCGGCCGGTTCGGAACAGGGGGGGTAGTTCCGAACCGGCCGAACTGGCCGGAGTGTCGCGCGCCCCGGGGGGTTTGGGGCGGGCGACCCACCGGCCGGTGAGGAGTTCCGGAGCCGGAAGCTCCGGGTGTGTGCGCGAGGGCACGACCAGGGCGAAGCTGGGGAGGCCTCGACCCGGTTTCGCTCGCAGTCACCTGCGAGCGGGGTGTTTCTCTCATCTGCAGAAACCGTACGGCAG
The DNA here is from genome assembly GCF_040295505.1 of Streptomyces sp. NPDC002790. Lineage (NCBI taxonomy): Bacteria > Bacillati > Actinomycetota > Actinomycetes > Kitasatosporales > Streptomycetaceae > Streptomyces > Streptomyces sp. NPDC002790. The sequence goes on from NZ_JBEOVM010000064.1 coordinate 24,490, forward strand.
GGGCTGAGGGTGCGACAGCCGGTTGGGCAACATCCCATCGGCCTCGCACACCTTCTTCACACGGCCCGACCGTCGTCGCAGGTCACGGAAGTATTGCGGTCCGCGTCGTCACGATCGGGCGGTGTGGCTCCTGTTGCCGGAGCGGTGTCCAGGGGTCTGCTCAGAGAGCGGCGAACGCGTTCTCGATGATGTCGAGGCCCTCGTTCAGGAGGTCCTGGCCGATGACGAGCGGCGGCAGGAAGCGCAGCACGTTGCCGTACGTGCCACAGGTGAGAACCAGCAGGCCCTCGGCGTGGCAGGCCTTGGCGATGGCGGCGGTGGCCTCCGGGTTCGGCTCCTTGGTGGCAGGATCCTTGACCAGTTCGACGGCGATCATGGCGCCGCGGCCGCGGATGTCGCCGATGGCCGGGAACTTCTCCTGCATCGCCGACAGGCGCGACTTCATCGTCGTCTCGATCTCCTTCGCCTTGGCGTTGAGGTCGAGCTCCTTCATCGTCTCGATGGCGCCGAGCGCACCGGCGCAGGCCACCGGGTTGCCGCCGTAGGTGCCGCCGAGGCCGCCCGCGTGCGCGGCGTCCATGATCTCGGCCTTGCCGGTGACGGCGGCGAGCGGGAGGCCGCCCGCGATGCCCTTGGCGGTCGTGATCAGGTCCGGGACGATGCCCTCGTCCTCACACGCGAACCACTGGCCCGTGCGGCAGAAGCCGGACTGGATCTCGTCCGCGACGAAGACGATGCCGTTGTCGGCGGCGTACTGGCGGATCGCCGGGAGGAAGCCCTTGGCCGGCTCGATGAAGCCGCCCTCGCCGAGCACCGGCTCGATGATGATCGCGGCGACGTTGTCCGCGCCGACCTGCTTGGAGATCTGGTCGATGGCCTGCTTGGCCGCCTCCGGACCGGCGTTCTCGGCGCCGGTCGGCCAGCGGTAGCCGTACGCGAGCGGGGCGCGGTAGACCTCGGGGGCGAACGGGCCGAAGCCGTGCTTGTACGGCATGTTCTTCGCGGTCAGCGCCATCGTCAGGTTGGTGCGGCCGTGGTAGCCGTGGTCGAAGACGACGACCGCCTGGCGCTTGGTGTAGGCGCGGGCGATCTTGACCGCGTTCTCCACCGCCTCGGCGCCGGAGTTGAACAGGGCCGACTTCTTGGCGTGGTCGCCCGGCGTCAGCTCCGCGAGGGCCTCGGCGACCGCCACGTAGCTCTCGTACGGCGTGACCATGAAGCAGGTGTGGGTGAACTCCTGCAGCTGGGCGGAGGCGCGGCGGACCACGGCCTCGGCGGAGGCGCCGACGGAGGTCACGGCGATGCCGGAACCGAAGTCGATGAGGCGGTTCCCGTCGACGTCCTCGATGATGCCGCGGTCGACCCTGGCGGTGAACACCGGCAGCGTGGAGCCCACACCTGCGGCGACGACCGCGGTGCGGCGGGCCTGCAGCTCCTGCGACTTCGGGCCGGGGATGGCGGTGACGACGCGGCGCTCCTGCGGGATGTCGCTCATGCGGGGCTCCTGATTCTGGATCCGGTCCCGGGCTCGGTCGCGATGTCGATCGATGTCGATGTCGCCGGTTCGCCGGGGCTGCTTTCGGGGGGTTTCTCGCAGGTTAGGCGCGGGGGAACGGGGCGGTCATGCTCCATCCGGGCGGGGTCGGTGGTGCCTGTTGTCCGTCTTGGACAGGTGTGGATCCGGTGCGGTCTCCGTTCCGGACGGGCGCGTGCGCCGCGACGGGCCCGGTCCATGGGGCGCGTATGCGGTGAACTCCCCTGGTACGGGCATTAGATTGAGGCGCGATCGACGCGACACGGCACGAACGGACCGGCAGGTCGGGAGGGCGTCAAGCCATGGACAGCGACAGCGGGATGCGGGAGACGCGCGGGGCAGGAGGCGAACGGCGGGCCGCCGCGCCCGTGCCGCGTCCCGCGCGGCCGCCCCGCCCGACCGCCCCGCCGATGCCCCGGCAGGCGCCGAGCGCGCCCCGCGGTTCGGTCGCGGAGTGGCTCGCCGCGCGCCGCCCCAAGGCGCAGCCGGGTGTGTGGCGGTACGAGTACGAGCCCCGGCCCCCCGAGCGGGACACGTCGGCGCTCGGGCGCAGGCTGCTGGTGTGGATGGGCCTGTCGTTCCTGGTCGGCGTCCTGTTGTGGAGCCTGTGGCGGCGCGGCACGCTGCCGTACCAGTGGGTCCCCCTCAAGGTCTTCACGCCGGACGGCTGGTGGTGGCCGGGCACGACGTCGCCCAAGGACCCGAAGGCGGACGCCGCACGCGTCGTCTACCAAGGCGTGGCCTTCGCTCTGATCGTCTTCCTGGTGGGGCGTTTCGGGGCCTGGGGGGAGGGCATCCAGCACTTCATCGTCCGTAGGCCCCAGCCCGTCCGGGCCGTCGTGGCCTCGGCCGCCGCGGTGGTCGTGCTCGTCTTCGTATGGCCGGACGCGCTCGGCCTGTCGTGGCGGCCGCTGCCGATCGTCGACCCGGTCCTCTCCCTCGTCGTCCTCGTCACCGGCGGCTACGGCTTCTTCGAGGTCCCGGTCCTCACCTACCTCCTGTACGCCCTGATCACGGCGGCGGTCCTGTGGCCGTTCGCCCGGCTCGGCGGCTGGCTCGACGTCTGGTCAGCGCGCCGCAAGAAGGAGGCGCCGCCCGTCCCCGCCGCACCACCCGCGCGCGCGAGCTGGGCACAGCTGCGCGAGGCGGGCCAGTCCCGGGCCGCCGACGCGCTCACCGCCGAAGTGGCGGGTGGCCGCATGAACGACGTCGACTGCGCGCGCGTCACCCACGCCTGGCGGCACACCGCCGACCCCGCCGACTTCGCCAAGACCGTGCTCAAGCAGGGCGCGGGCGCCTGGGCGCACCCCTCGGGCCAGCGCGATCTGCCGGCCCGCGCGGCGGCCCACGACCTGCTCGTCGGCCAGGTGCGGATCGGCTCCTACGCGAGCGACGAGCGCAATCCGTACGCGCTGCGGGGCGCGGGCGTGGCCCTCGACCCGAGCCTGCTCGGCACCTCGCTGCTCGCCGTAGGGCCGCCGGGCGCCGGCAAGACGGCCGGGGTCGTACGCCCCGTGGTCGAGTCCCTGGCGCTCCAGGCGCTCACCGGCCAGTGCGCCGTGCTCGCGGTCTGCGCGCAGGGCACCCCGCTCGGCCCCGACGACGCGTACGACGTGGTGGTCAGGCCGGGCGACCGCGCCTCGGTGCACGACCTCGACCTGTACGCGGACGCCACCGACCCGGACGAGGCGGCGGGCTTCCTCGCCGAGGGCCTGGCCGGCGACTTGGAGAGCGTCGACACCGGGCGCGCCGCCACCGCGCTCGCCCAGCTCCTCGGCCCCTACCGCGAGGCGCACGACGCGTTCCCCGCGGTGCCGGTGCTGCGCGAACTCCTGGAGGGCGAGCCGGAGGCCCTCGCCGACCTCAAGGAGCGGCTGATGGCGGACTCCGCGATGCGCCGCGAACTCGACGCCCGGCAGCGCCAGTTCGGCACCGCGGGCGACCCGGGCCCGATGCTCGCCGACCGCCTCGCCCTCCTGGACCGCCCGATCTTCGCCGGCTTCTTCGACCCGGCGGCCGCCCGCCCGTTCTCCGTACGGGCCCTCGCGCACCATCCGCTGCGGGTCCGCGTCGACCTGCCCGAGCAGGGCCACGAAGAGGCGTCCCGGCTGCTCGCCCGGCTGCTGCTCGCCCAGTTCACCTCCGTCGTACGCGGCCGGGCGGGGCGCTCCCACTTCGCCTGCCTGGTCCTCGACGACGCGGCGCGCACCGTCACCGCCGAAACGGTCCGCGGCATCCAGCGGCTGCGCTCCGCGCACGCCGGAGTGGTGCTCGGCCTGCGCACCATCGGCGAGGTCGCCGAGCCCCTGCAGGGCCCGCTGTACGCGGCGGTCGGCTGCCGCATGGCGTTCTCCGGGGTCACGACGTGGGACGGCCGGCGCTTCGCGGAGGCTTGGGGCACGGAGTGGGTGGAGACCGAGGAGGTCGCGCAGCACGCGGTGTTCGCGCAGCAGCCGCTGACCCGCGCGCTGCACAAGGCGCGCCAGATGGTGACCGGGAAGGCCGTCACCACGGACGCCGTCACGGTCCGCAAGGTGGAGCGCGAACGCTGGTCGGCCTCCGATCTGGCACACGCGGTGCCGCCGGGGCACGCGGTGCTCTCGCTCACCACCGTGCGCGGGGAGCACGCTCCGCCGCTGCTCGTGGACCTGCGCCGCTGAAAGTGGCGGGAGGCGTCCGAAGGTCGACCGAGCTTTCAGGGGGGTCGACCACGGTTGTACGTACGGTAAGGCAGAATCAACACTGGTCGTTCATACGGACCGGCCAAAAGCTTCACAAGATCCACCTGTACGCCCTGCCCCCGTGTACACCCCCGCTCACCCGAAGGCCTGGCCCATGCCGCCCACGCTCGCCTCGCTCGTCCACCACTCGGCGCTCAAGCTCGGCGTGCGCGCGGGCGAGCAGCATCTGGACACCCCGGTCCGCTGGGCGCATGTGAGCGAACTCGCCGACCCCGTCCCGTACATGGAGGGCGGCGAGCTCCTCCTGATCACCGCGCTCAAGCTGGACGCCGAGGACCCCGACGCCATGCGCCGCTACGTGAAGCGGCTCTCCGAGGCGGGTGTCGTCGGCCTCGGCTTCGCCGTCGGCGTCAACTACGACGACGTTCCCGAGGCACTCGTAAAGGCGGCGAAGGACGAGGGGTTGCCGCTGCTCGCGGTGCCGCCGCGCACGCCGTTCATCGCCATCAGCAAGGCGGTCTCCGCCGCGATCGCCGCCGAGCAGTACAAGGCCGTCACCTCCGGGTTCGCCGCCCAGCGCGAACTCACCAAGCAGGCGCTCGGCAGCGGGCCCGAAGGGGTGCTCGGCGTGCTCGCCGCCCAGGTCGACGGGTGGGCCGCGCTGTACGACGCGTCCGGCGCCGTCGTCGCCACCGCCCCGGACTGGGCGGGCCGCCGCGCCGTCCGTCTGACCGGCGAGGTCGAGCGGCTGCGGGACCGGCCCGCGCCCGCCAGTGCGGTGGTGGAGAGCGGCTCCGACGACCGGGTCGAACTGCACTCCATCGGCGCGGGACGGCGGCCCCGGGCGGCCCTCGCGGTGGGCACCGCCACGACCCTCGGCACGGCCGAGCGCTACGCCCTGCACTCGGCGATCGCCCTGTTGACCCTCACCACCGAACGCTCCCGGGCGCTGTACGAGGCCGAGCAGCGGATCGGCTCGGCCGTCCTGCGGATGCTGCTCGCGGGGGAGCCCGACCACGCGCGGGCCGTCGCGGGCGACCTGTACGGGGCGCTGCTCGACGCGCCGTTCCGGATGGTCATCGCGGACTCCGTGGCGCCGCCGCCGAGCGGGGTGGCGGCGCGGTCCGGGGACACGTCGACCGGGAGGGCGGCGCTGCTCGCGGAGGCGGTGACCGGGGCCGGTGGTCCCGGTGCGGGGCCGCTGCCGGTCCTCGCCGACGTGGTGGAGTCCGCCGCGGCGCGCTCCGGGGAGGCGCTGCTCGTCGTCCCCGAGAACCGGCGCCTCGTGCTGCTGACGGTCGACGGCGGGACGGCGGCCGAGGCCTGCCTCCAGTACGCGGAGGCGCTGGAGTCGACGCGCGGCGAGGGCTCGTCCGAGGACGAACTGGTCATCGGCTTCTCGGCGCCGGCCGGGCCGATCGCGGCGGTGTCCGCGTACAAGCAGGCGGAGCAGGCGCTTTCCGTTGCGCGGAGACGCGGTCGCATCCTCGTCGAGCATGAGGACATGGCGGCGGGGTCGGTGCTTCCGCTGCTCGGTGACGACGCGGTGCGGGCGTTCGCGGACGGGTTGCTGCGGGCGCTGCGCGACCATGACGCGACGGGGCGGGGTGACCTGGTGGCCTCGCTCCGGGCGTGGCTCTCCCGGCACGGTCAGTGGGACGCGGCGGCGGCAGATCTTGGCGTCCACCGCCACACGCTGCGCTATCGGATGCGGCGGGTGGAGGAGATCCTGGGCCGCTCCCTGGACGACCCGGACGTCCGCATGGAGCTGTGGCTGGCCCTGAAGGCGACGGGGGCGTGAGAGCCGCCAAAACCTTGGGGCGCCGCCCCAAACCCCGCGCCTCAAACGCCGGCGGGGCTTAAAGATCGGGGCTCCGCCCCGGACCCCGCTGCTCAATCGCCGCAGGGGCTTGAAATGGGACTCCGCACATCAAGCCCCGCCGGCGTTTGAGGCGCGGGGTCCGGGGCGGAGCCCCGTGGCCGTAACGCCGTTGCCGTGCTCCAATTCGGCGAACCGGTTACCCGCGACCACTCCACCGTGGCCAAACCGCGACCCCATACCCCCGCCCTACCGTGGTCACACGCACCCCCACCCACCACGGAGAGGCCGGTACACGCACCCATGACCACCCACGCCTTCTGGCTCGCCGGCCGCCAGGCCACCGGTGACACGACGTTCGACGTCCACAACTCCTACGACGGCCGCCTCGTCGGCACCGTCGCCGAGCCCACCGAGGCCCAGGTGGAAGAGGCCGTCGCCGCCGCCCACGCCGTGGTCGACGAGTTCGCCGCGACCCCCGCCCACGTACGGGCCAAGGCCCTGAACCACGTGGCCGACCGCCTGGTCGAGCGCACCGAGGAGAGCGCCCAGCTGATCTCCGCCGAGAATGGCAAGCCGATCAAGTGGGCCCGCGGCGAGGTCGGCCGCGCCGTCTCCGTGTTCCGCTTCTCCGCCGAGGAGGCCCGCCGCTGGAACAGTGGCGAGGCCCAGCGCCTCGACACCGACGCGGGCGGCACCGGCCGCATGGCCATCACCCGCCGCATCCCGAAGGGCGTCGTCCTCGGCATCGCGCCCTTCAACTTCCCGCTGAACCTGAGCGCCCACAAGGTCGCCCCGGCCATCGCGGTCGGCGCGCCGATCATCCTCAAGCCGGCGCCCGCCACCCCGATCTCGTCCCTCATCCTCGGCGAGCTGCTCGCGGAGACGGACCTCCCGGCCGGTTCCTGGTCGGTCCTGACCGTCCCGAACGACCGTATGCCCGCCCTCGTACAGGACGAGCGTCTGCCCGTCATCTCCTTCACGGGTTCCGGCCCCGTCGGCTACGCGATCATGGACAGCGTGCCGCGCAAGCACTGCACCCTGGAGCTCGGCGGCAACGGCGCGGCCGTCGTCCTCGACGACTACGCCTCCGAGGCCGACCTGGACTGGGCGGCGGGCCGCATCGCCACCTTCTCCAACTACCAGGGCGGTCAGTCCTGCATCTCGGTGCAGCGCGTCATCGCCGACGCCACCGTGTACGACCGGCTCCTGCCGAAGATCGTCGCGGCCGTCGAGGCGCAGGTCACCGGCGACCCGGCGGACGACGCCACGGACGTCGGCCCGCTGGTCAGCGAGGACGCCGCGAAGCGCGTCGAGTCGTGGGTGAACGAGGCCGTGACCGCGGGGGCCACCCTCCTCGCCGGCGGCAAGCGCGAAGGCGCGACCTACGCCCCGACCGTCCTCGCCGACGTACCGGCCGATGCCACGATCTCCTGCGAGGAGATCTTCGGCCCGGTCCTCACGGTCAAGAAGGTGGACGGAGAGGCCGCGGCCTTCGCCGCCGTCAACGACTCCAAGTACGGCCTCCAGGCGGGCGTGTTCACGCACGACCTGCAGACCGCGTTCCGCGCCCACCGCGCCCTCGAGGTCGGCGGCGTCGTCATCGGCGACGCCCCGTCCTACCGCGCCGACCAGATGCCGTACGGCGGCGCCAAGCAGTCCGGCGTCGGCCGCGAGGGCGTCAAGTTCGCCATGGACGACTACACGTACGAGCGTGTCCTCGTCCTGACGGGCCTCGCCCTGTAGTACGCCGTAGTACCCCCGCGAAGACCCCGGCGCGCGCCTGATCCGCGCGCCGGTCACGACGGCCGGAGCCCACTGTGCGGGGGCTCCGGCCGTCGGCGTTCGGGTGCACGGGGACGCACGGGGACTGGTCGACATGCCCGTAATCGGGTACATACGATCCAGTAGCACCGGTCGGTAACGAGCCGGGCGGTGGACCCGACGCGCGGCGAGGTGAACCTCATGTCCGCAACATCCCGGCCCAAGGTCTCGGAACGAGAAGCACGCGAGGTGGCGGAGGCCGCCCGAGAACAGGACTGGCGCAAGCCCAGCTTCGCCAAGGAACTGTTCCTCGGCCGGTTCAGGCTCGACCTCATCCACCCGCACCCGCTGCCCGCCGACGAGGACGCACAGCGCGGCGAGGAGTTCCTCGCCAAACTGCACGACTTCTGCGAGACGAAGATCGACTCGGCCCGCATCGAGCGCGAGTCGCGGATCCCCGACGAGACGATCAACGGGCTCAAGGAGCTCGGCGCGCTCGGCATGAAGATCGACACCAAGTACGGCGGCCTCGGGCTCACGCAGGTCTACTACAACAAGTCGCTCGCGCTGGTCGGTTCGGCCTCGCCCGCCATCGGCGCGCTGCTCTCCGCGCACCAGTCCATCGGCGTACCCCAGCCCCTGAAGCAGTTCGGCACGCAGGAGCAGAAGGACACGTTCCTGCCGCGCTGCGCCCGCACCGACATCTCGGCCTTCCTGCTCACCGAGCCCGACGTCGGCTCCGACCCGGCCCGCCTCGCCACGACCGCCGTCCCCGAAGGGGACGGCACGTACGTCCTCGACGGTGTGAAGCTGTGGACGACGAACGGCGTCGTCGCCGACCTGCTCGTCGTCATGGCCCGCGTACCGAAGTCGGAGGGGCACAAGGGCGGCATCACCGCGTTCGTCGTCGAGGCGGCCTCCGAGGGCATCACCGTCGAGAACCGCAACGCCTTCATGGGCCTGCGCGGCCTCGAGAACGGCGTCACCCGCTTCCACCAGGTCCGGGTCCCGGCCGCGAACCGCATCGGCCCCGAGGGCGCGGGCCTGAAGATCGCGCTCACCACCCTCAACACCGGACGGCTGTCCCTCCCCGCCATGTGCGTCGGTGCGGGCAAGTGGTGCCTCAAGATCGCCCGCGAGTGGTCGGCGGAGCGCGAACAGTGGGGCAGGCCGGTCGCGTTCCACGAGGCCGTCGGCTCGAAGATCTCCTTCATCGCGGCGACCTCCTTCGCCCTGGAGGCCGTGCTCGACCTCTCCTCGCAGATGGCGGACGAGGACCGCAACGACATCCGCATCGAGGCCGCCCTCGCCAAGCTCTACGGCTCCGAGATGGCCTGCCTGATGGCGGACGAGCTCGTCCAGATCCGCGGCGGCCGAGGCTTCGAGACGGCCGAATCCCTCGCGGCCCGCGGCGAACGCGCCGTCCCCGCCGAACAGGTCCTGCGCGATCTGCGCATCAACCGCATCTTCGAGGGCTCGACCGAGATCATGCACCTGCTGATCGCGCGCGAGGCCGTGGACGCCCACCTGTCGGTCGCCGGGGACCTCATCGACCCCGAGAAGTCCCTCTCCGACAAGGCGAAGGCGGGCGCGAAGGCAGGCGGCTTCTACGCGAAGTGGCTCCCGAAGCTGGTGGCGGGGCCGGGCCAACTCCCGCGTACGTACAGCGAGTTCAACCCTTCCGGCCACCCGGACCTCTCCACGCACCTGCGCTACGTGGAGCGCTCGGCCCGCAAACTCGCCCGCTCCACCTTCTACGCCATGTCCCGCTGGCAGGGCCGCATGGAGACGAAGCAGGGCTTCCTCGGCCGGATCGTCGACATCGGCGCCGAACTCTTCGCCATGAGCGCCGCCTGCGTACGCGCCGAACTGCTGCGCTCCACGGAGGCGTACGGCCGCGAGGCCTACCAGCTCGCCGACGCCTTCTGCCGGCAGTCCAGGATCCGCGTCGACGAGCTCTTCGACCGGCTCTGGACCAACACCGACGACCTGGACCGCAAGGTCGTCAAGGGCGTCATCGGCGGTACGTACACGTGGCTGGAGCAGGGCATCGTCGACCCCAGCGGCGACGGCCCCTGGATCGCCGAGGCGACACCAGGACCGAGCGAACACGAGAACGTGCACCGGCCGATCCGCTGATCCCCGGGACACTTCTGCCCATCCCGTGTCGGACGCACAGGGAGTTCACGCAAGAATGGGGGAATGACCGACAGCCCTGCCAGCCCATCCCCCCTCGCGGACCCGCATCTCGTCTTCGACCCGGCCCCGGCCGACGCGCCTCGCGACGTCGTCGTCCTGGGGTCCACGGGCTCCATCGGCACGCAGGCCGTCGACCTCGTCCTGCGCCATCCCGACCGGTTCCGCGTCACCGCGCTCAGCGCCGCCGGGGGCCGCGTCGAACTGCTCGCCGAGCAGGCGCACCGGCTGCGCGTGCGCACCGTCGCCGTGGCCCGCGAGGACGTGCTGCCCGCACTGCGCGAGGCGCTGGCCGCGCGGTACGGGGCGGGGGAGCCGCTCCCCGAGATCCTCGCCGGGCCCGACGCCGCCACCGAGATCGCGGGCCGCGGCGACTGCCACACTGTGCTCAACGGCATCACCGGCTCCATCGGCCTCGCCCCCACGCTCGCCGCGCTCCAGGCGGGCCGCACTCTCGCGCTCGCCAACAAGGAGTCGCTGATCGTCGGCGGCCCGCTGGTCAAGGGGATCGCCAAGCCCGGCCAGATCATCCCGGTCGACTCCGAGCACGCCGCGCTCTTCCAGGCCCTCGCGGGCGGCACCCGCGCCGACGTCCGCAAGCTCGTCGTCACCGCGTCCGGCGGCCCGTTCCGCGGCCGTACGAAGGCGGACCTCGCGAACGTCACCATCGAGGACGCCCTCGCGCACCCCACCTGGTCGATGGGCCCGGTCATCACCATCAACTCCTCGACCCTGGTCAACAAGGGGCTCGAGGTCATCGAGGCGCACCTGCTGTACGACATCCCCTTCGACCGCATCGAAGTCGTCGTGCACCCGCAGTCCTACGTGCACTCCATGGTCGAGTTCGTCGACGGCTCGACGCTCGCCCAGGCCACCCCGCCCGACATGCGCGGCCCCATCGCCGTCGGCATCGGCTGGCCCGAGCGGATCCCCGACGCCGCGCCCGCGTTCGACTGGACGAAGGCCTCCAGCTGGGAGTTCTTCCCGCTCGACAACGAGGCGTTCCCCGCGGTGGGGCTCGCCCGGCACGTGGGGGAGCTCGCGGGCACGGCCCCGGCGGTGTTCAATGCCGCCAACGAGGAGTGCGTGGACGCGTTCTTGAAGGGCGCCCTGCCGTACAACGGCATCATGGAAACGGTGACGAAGGTCGTGGACGACTGCATCGCTGAGAAGCGCAGCACACCCGAATCGGGAACTTCGCTCACGGTCGCGGACGTCCTCGAAGCGGAGACCTGGGCGCGTGCCCGGGCCCGTGAACTGACCGGAACGGACAAGGCAGCCGCGGAGGCTCGTGCATGACGACCTTGATGATGATCCTCGGCGTAGTCATCTTCGCGGTGGGCCTGCTGTTCTCCATCGCCTGGCACGAGCTGGGCCACCTGTCGACGGCGAAGCTCTTCGGCATCCGCGTGCCCCAGTACATGGTCGGCTTCGGCCCGACCGTCTTCTCGCGGAAGAAGGGCGATACCGAGTACGGGGTCAAGGCCATTCCGCTCGGCGGCTACATCCGCATGATCGGCATGTTCCCGCCCGGGGCGGACGGCAAGATCGAAGCCCGCTCGACCTCCCCGTTCCGCTCGATGGTGGAGGACGCGCGGGCGGCGGCCTTCGAGGAACTCCAGCCCGGTGACGAGACGCGGCTCTTCTACACGCGCAAGCCGTGGAAGCGCGTCATCGTGATGTTCGCGGGCCCGTTCATGAACCTGATCCTCGCGATCGGCCTGTTCCTCACGGTCCTGATGGGCTTCGGCGTCACCCAGCAGACGAACGTCGTCTCGTCCGTCTCCTCCTGCGTCATCCAGGCCAGCGCCAACCGCGACAGCTGCAAGGCCTCCGACCCGCAGTCCCCGGCGAAGGCCGCGGGCCTGCAGCCGAAGGACAAGATCGTGTCCTTCAACGGGGTCGCGACGGACGAGTGGAACGCCCTGTCCGACGAGATCCGCAAGAGCGCGGGCGACACTGTCCCGATCGTCGTCGAGCGCGACGGGCACCAGCAGACGCTGAACGCGAAGATCGCCACCAATCAGGTGGCGAAGAAGGACGCCAGCGGCCAGATCACAGACGGCTACGTCAACGCGGGCTTCCTCGGCTTCACCGCCGCCACCGGTGTCGTACGCCAGGACTTCGGCTCCTCCGTGACGTGGATGTCCGACCGGGTCACTGACGCGGTGGACTCGATCGTCGCGCTGCCCGCGAAGATCCCCGCCCTGTGGGACGCGGCGTTCGGCGACGGCCCGCGTGAGCAGGACTCGCCGATGGGCGTGGTCGGAGCGGCCCGGGTCGGCGGCGAGATCTTCACCCTCGACATCCCGCCGACGCAGCAGCTCGCGATGGCTCTGATGCTGGTCGCGGGCTTCAACCTCTCCCTCTTCCTCTTCAACATGCTGCCGCTGCTGCCGCTCGACGGCGGGCACATCGCGGGCGCCCTGTGGGAGGCGCTGCGCAGGAACGTGGCGAAGGTCTTCCGCCGCCCCGACCCGGGCCCGTTCGACGTGGCGAAGCTCATGCCGGTGGCGTACGTGGTGGCCGGGGTCTTCGTCTGTTTCACGATCCTCGTGTTGATCGCGGACGTGGTGAACCCGGTGAGAATCTCCTGATCAGAAGCCCGTCACGGGCCGGCCATGGACCGGTCACGGGCCGGTCGCGCGCTGGTTGAACGCTGTTGGGGACTGCCCGGCACCATGAGTACCGGGCAGTCCCTCTTTGTGAGGGTTTCGGGGGGCGCGATGTGCTCGGGCACGCGCCGGTGACGTAATCTCGGAAGCCTCTGGACTCGATCCTCCACCTTGGGGTTGCACAGCAGATGACTGCGATTTCTCTCGGCATGCCGGATGTACCGATCAAGCTCGCCGAGCGGCGCAAGAGCCGGCAGATCCAGGTCGGCACGGTGGCCGTCGGCGGCGACGCCCCGGTCTCGGTGCAGTCGATGACGACGACGCGTACCTCCGACATCGGCGCCACGCTCCAGCAGATCGCCGAGCTGACCGCCTCCGGCTGTCAGATCGTGCGCGTGGCCTGCCCCACGCAGGACGACGCCGACGCGCTGTCCGTCATCGCCCGGAAGTCGCAGATCCCCGTGATCGCGGACATCCACTTCCAGCCGAAGTACGTCTTCGCGGCCATCGAGGCCGGCTGCGCGGCGGTCCGGGTGAACCCCGGCAACATCAAGCAGTTCGACGACAAGGTCAAGGAGATCGCCCAGGCGGCGAAGGACCACGGCACGCCGATCCGGATCGGTGTGAACGCGGGCTCCCTCGACAAGCGCCTGCTGCAGAAGTACGGCAAGGCGACCCCCGAGGCGCTCGCCGAGTCCGCGCTCTGGGAGGCGGGCCTCTTCGAGGAGCACGGCTTCCGCGACATCAAGATCTCCGTGAAGCACAACGACCCGGTGGTCATGGTCAACGCGTACCGGCAGCTCGCCGCGCAGTGCGACTACCCGCTGCACCTCGGTGTGACCGAGGCGGGCCCGGCGTTCCAGGGCACCATCAAGTCCTCCGTCGCCTTCGGCGCGCTGCTCGCCGAGGGCATCGGCGACACGATCCGCGTCTCCCTCTCCGCCCCGCCGGTCGAGGAGATCAAGGTCGGCAACGCGATCCTGGAGTCGCTGAACCTCAAGCCGCGTCGCCTGGAGATCGTCTCCTGCCCGTCCTGCGGCCGCGCCCAGGTCGACGTCTACAAGCTCGCCGAAGAGGTCACCGCCGGCCTCGAAGGCATGGAGGTCCCGCTGCGCGTGGCCGTCATGGGCTGTGTCGTCAACGGCCCGGGCGAGGCGCGCGAGGCCGACCTCGGTGTCGCCTCCGGCAACGGCAAGGGCCAGATCTTCGTCAAGGGCGAGGTCATCAAGACGGTGCCCGAGTCGAAGATCGTGGAGACGCTGATCGACGAGGCGATGAAGATCGCCGAGCAGATGGAAGCGGACGGCATCCCCTCCGGCGAACCGTCGGTGTCCATCGCAGGCTGACCCCGTCGCCGCCAGGCCCGTCCCGGGTGGGGCGGGCCTTCGCATGTCCCGGGTGGGCGGGCCTTTTGCGTCGGCGGGTGCGGTCCCGCCGTGGTCGGGGCGCCGGGGGCGGGGGGGGCGGCCCCCCCCGGGGGGCGGGGGCCGGCGGGGGGCGGGGAGACTCCCCG
>NZ_JBEOVM010000065.1:0-37534 GCF_040295505.1 Streptomyces sp. NPDC002790
GGGGGGGGCCCCGGCCCCCCCCCCCGGCCCGGGGGGGGGCCCCCACTTCATGCAACGACAGGGTCTAGGCGGCGACGAGGGCGTGCGCCTCCATGCGCTGCGCCGCCAGGATCGCGGCGGCGGTGTCGGCCCGGGAGGCCGCGACCACCAGGGCGCGGCCCGCGAGGGCGTGCGCCCGCTGGTGGAGCGCGTCGAGGGCGGGTTCGTGAATGGCGGCGGCCACTGCGGCGCGGAGCGGCATCAGGCCGCCACGCAGCCGGGCCACCTGCGAGGCGAGCGACTCCGCAGCCTCGTCCAGATCGGCGCTCGGCGTGAGGTGGCGCAGCTCGTCCGTCACTGCGAGGAGGGCGGCCAGGTGGCCGGCGAGCTGGATGTCCAGCTCCTCCTCGCGGGAGCGGTGCGGGAACTCGCCGCTGTCGGCCGCCGTCGAGTGGACCGACTTGGTGCGGATCGGCTCGTACATGGGAGGCCTCCAGGGCGTGCGTGTCAGCTTGGCCTCCATCGTACCTTGGATCGTGTCTAAATTAGAACTGGTCCAAAGTAGGAGTGTCGCGAAAGAGGGCTGACGGTCACGGCTGGCTGTAGCCGTCCAGGAAATTCCCGATCCGGGTCACCGCCTCCGTCAGCTGCCGGGTGTCGGGCAGCGTGACGACGCGGAAGTGGTCGGGCTCCGGCCAGTTGAAGCCGGTGCCGTGCACCACCATGATCTTCTCGGCCCGCAGCAGGTCGAGGACCATCTGCCGGTCGTCCTTGACCTTGAAGACCTTGGGGTCGAGGCGCGGGAAGAGGTACAGCGCCCCCTTCGGCTTCACGCAGCTCACGCCCGGGATCTGCGTGAGCAGCTCGTACGCGACGTCACGCTGCTCCTTCAGCCGCCCGCCCGGCAGCACCAGATCGTTCACCGTCTGGCGTCCGCTGAGCGCCGCGACGACGCCGTGCTGGCCCGGCATGTTCGCGCACAGACGCATGTTCGCCAGGATCGTCAGGCCCTCGATGTACGACTCCGCGTGCGCGCGCGGCCCCGAGATCGCCATCCAGCCGACGCGGTAGCCGGCCACGCGGTACGCCTTCGACATGCCGTTGAAGGTGAGCGTCATCAGGTCCGGCGCGATGGCGGCGGTCGGGGTGTGCGTGGCGTCGTCGTAGAGGATCTTGTCGTAGATCTCGTCGGAGCAGACGAGGAGGTTGTGGCGGCGGGCGATGTCGGTGATGCCGCGCAGCATCTCGTCGCTGTATACGGCGCCGGTGGGGTTGTTGGGGTTGATGATGACGATCGCCTTGGTGCGGTCGGTCACCTTGCGCTCGATGTCGGCGAGGTCCGGCATCCAGTCGGCCTGCTCGTCGCAGCGGTAGTGCACGGCGGTGCCGCCGGAGAGCGAGACGGCGGCGGTCCACAGGGGGTAGTCGGGCGCGGGGACGAGCACTTCGTCCCCGTCGTCGAGGAGTCCCTGCATCGCCATCACGATCAGCTCGGAGACGCCGTTGCCGATGAAGACGTGCTCGACGTCCGTCTCCACGCCGAGGGTCTGGTAGTGCATCATCACGGCGCGGCGGGCAGCGAGGAGACCCTTGGCGTCGCCGTAGCCGTGCGCGTCCCCGAGGTTGCGGAGCATGTCCTCGAGGATCTCCGGCGGGCACTCGAAGCCGAACGCCGCCGGGTTGCCGGTGTTGAGCTTGAGGATGCGGTGCCCTGCCGCCTCCAGCCGCATCGCTTCTTCGAGAACCGGGCCACGGATCTCGTAGCAGACGTTGGAGAGCTTGGTCGACTGGATGAGCTGCATCCCCAAACTTTACGGCCGTGTTTCGGGATGCCGCGCACCCTTTGTCGGCCGGTGGGGCGGTGCGGGCCGCGCGGGTTTCGGATGCGGTGGCACGCGGTGCCGGATACCTCCGGAACGGCGGGTTCCGGGGTGGTCGCGGCTTGGATGCGGCGGGTCGGAGGGGCGGGTGAGATGGACCACGCGCGTCCTCCGGACGGCGGCACCGCGCGTCTAATCGCGCGTATGTTCGAAACATTCGCTACGGTGGAGGCATGCTTCAGGGATCGCTGTTCGACCAGGCCGAGGACATCGCACTCGGCGGGCTCGGTGCCGTGCGGCGGACCGTGCTAGGAGCCGGCGCCTGGATCGACGTGCTGCCGGGGTGGCTGCGCGGGGCCGACGAGCTGTACGAACGCCTCGCGGGCGACGTGCCGTGGAAAGCCGAGCGGCGGCAGATGTACGAGCGGATGGTCGACGTGCCGCGGCTGCTCAAGTTCTACGACGCGGGGGAGGCGCTGCCGCACCCCGTGCTCGACGGGGCGCGGGACGCGCTGTCGGCACACTACGCGCGGGAGTTGGGCGAACCGTTCAGCACGGCGGGCCTCTGCTACTACCGGGACGGCCGGGACAGCGTCGCCTGGCACGGCGACCGGATCGGGCGCGGCGCCCGCGAGGACACGATGGTCGCCATCCTGTCCGTGGGCACGCCGCGGGACCTGACGCTGCGGCCCGTCGGCGGCGGCCCTGTCGTGCGCCGCCCGCTCGGGCACGGCGACCTCATCGTCATGGGCGGGTCCTGCCAGCGGACCTGGGAGCACGCGATCCCCAAGTCCGCCCGCGCGGCCGGAGGCCGGATCAGCGTCCAGTTCCGGCCGCGCGGGGTGCGGTGACCGGGGCGATCAGGCGGTCCTGCGCACCGACCGGCCCGCGAGCACGTTCGTACGCTTGCCGTCCTCGATCACGAACTGCCCGTCGACGAGGACGTGCGGGATGCCCACTGGCAGCGTCCGCGGCGCCTCGAACGTGGAGCCCGCCGCGACCGTCTGAGGGTCGAACAGGACCAGGTCGGCGCGGTACCCCTCGCGGACCAGGCCGCGGTCCGGCAGGCGCAGGCGGGCGGCCGGGCGCGAGGTGAGGTGCGCGACCGTCTCCTCCAGGGACATGACGCCGAGGTCGCGGGCGTAGTGGCCCAGGTAGTGCGGGAACGTGCCGTACGCGCGCGGGTGCGGCTTGTCGCCCTGGAGGATGCCGTCGCTGCCACCCGTGTGCACGGAGTGCTGCATGATCGCCCGGACGTTGTCCTCGTGGCCGACGTGCTGGAGGATCGTCGAGCCCAGCTTGTCGTCGATGAGGAGCCGGCGGGCGGTGACCCAGGGGGACTCGCCGCGCTCGGTGGCCGACTGGGCGACCGTCTTGCCGACGTAGGAGGCCAGGCCGGGGCCTGAGACGCCCGAGATCTCGATCCTGTCCCACTCGATCGGCACGCCGTGACAGCCGTCCGAGCCGATCTCCTCGACGTGGTGCCGCATCCGCTCGGCGGTCTCGTCGTCCTGGAGGCGGGCGAGGGTGGCGTCGGGGCCGCCCTCGTTGGCCCAACTCGGCAGCATCGCCACGAGAGTTGTGGCGCCCGGCGTGTACGGGTACGTGTCCAGGCTGATGTCGGCGCCGTCCGCGATGGCCCCGTCGAGGAGAGCCAGCAGGTCGACGCCCTTGCCCTTGTTCACGCCGAAGTTCATCGTGGCGTGCGCGAGGTGCAGGGAGCAGCCCGCGGTGCGGGTCAGCTCCACCATCTCCCGGTACGCGTCGAGGGCGCCGGCGCCGTAACTGCGGTGGTGGGGGCAGTAGTAGCCGTCGTAGGCCGCCACGACCCGGCAGAGTTCGGTGAGTTCGGCGTCCTTCGCGTACATGCCCGGGGTGTAGGTGAGGCCTGACGACATGCCGACGGCGCCCTGCTCCATGCCCTCGGCGACGAGCTGCTTCATGCGCTCCAGCTCGGCCGGGGTCGCGTCGCGGTCGTCCCAGCCGACGGCGTACATGCGGACGGTGCCCTGCGGGATGAGGTACGCGGCGTTCACCGCGGTGCCCTGGCGGTCGATGCGGTCGAGGTACTCGCCGACGGTGCGCCAGTCGAAGTCGATGTCCGAACCGTCGCCGTTCCAGCCGGTGATGGCCTGGCGGACCTGGGCGAGGGTGCGGTCGTCGACGGGGGCGTAGGACAGGCCGTCCTGGCCGAGGACTTCGAGGGTGACGCCCTGGGCGGCCTTCGCGCTGTGGTCCGGGTCGCGGAGCACGGCGAGGTCGCTGTGCGCGTGCATGTCGATGAAGCCGGGGGAGAGGGCGAGGCCGTTGGCCTCGATGGTGCGGGGGGCTGTGGGGCGGGGGCCGTCTCCCTCCTTGTGGATCTCGGCGATGCGGCCGGCCTTGACGGATACGTCGGCTCGGTACGAAGCGTTGCCGCTGCCGTCGATGACGCGGGCGTCGCGGATGACCAGGTCCATGGGGGTGCCTCTCTGGGCGGGTGTGCGTGGGTGCGTGGGCGCCTGCGGCGGGCGGATCTCCCCTCCCCGCCCCTTCCCGAAACCGGGGCTCCGCCCCGGACCCCGCGCCTCAAACGCCGGCGGGGCTGGACGGCCTCAATCGCCGGCCGGGCTTGCTAGATCAAGCCCCTGCGGCGATTGAGCAGCGGGGTCCGGGGCGGAGCCCCGGGGTCAGAAGTACGTGCGGATGTAGTCCACGACCGTGCCGTCCGACTCCACCAGGGGGATCAGCTGCCACTTGTCGAAGGACGTGCACGGGTGCGAGAGGCCCATGCCGAGCCAGTCGCCCACCTCGACCCCCGCCCCCGGCTCCGTGCGAACCCACCCGTGCTGGTCGGAGAGGCCCGTGACCGCGACGCCCGTCGCCTCCCGGACCTCGCCCGTCCGCGCGTCCCGGACGACCTGCGCCTCGGGCAGGTCGATGTCGTACGCGGCGTCCCGCTTACCCGCGTTGGTGAAGGCCTGCTGGTCGTTGGGGCGCGAGACGAACTGCGCCCACAGCCGGAACGCCGGTTCCAGCGCGCCCTCTTCCGGGACCCGGTTGAACGGGGTCAGGTGCCGGTAGTGGCCGTCGTCGTGCGATACGTAGGCGCCGGAGCGGAGCAACTTCATGACGGGGAGCGTGAGTTCGGGGATCTCCGCGAAGACGTCCGCCACCGCGTCGAACCACGCGGAGCCACCCGCGCTCACCACGATCTCGTCGAGGCCGAGGCCCGCGAACCGGCCCGCCTTGTCGAACTCCGCCGCGAGCGCCACCAGTCGGCGCAGCCACGCCCGCACCCGCTCGCCGTCGGCGTCCGGCACCTCGCCCTCGTAGCCCGCGACACCCACCAGACGCAGCGCGGAGGAGGCGGCCACCGCGTCCGCGATCGCCGCGCAGTCCGCCTCCGTACGGGCCCCGGTGCGCGCGCCGTCGCCCGCGCCCAGCTCCACGACCACGTCGACCGGGCGGCTCGCGCCGGCCTCGGCCAGCGCCGCCTGCATCAACTCCACGCCCCGCACGGAGTCGACGTAGCAGGTGAAGCGGAAGGAGGGGGCCGCGTCCAGTTCCCCCGAGAGCCACTTCAGTGCCGCCGCGTCGACCAGTTCGTTCGCCAGGAAGATCCGGTCGATGCCGAACTCCCTTGCCACGCGCACCTGGTGCGGCACCGCGAGGGTGATGCCCCACGCGCCGTGCTCGAGCTGCCGGTGGAAGAGCTGCGGTGCCATCGACGTCTTGCCGTGCGGGGCGAAGGCGAGGCCGTGGCGCGCCGAGTACGTCTCCATGAGCGCGAGGTTGTGCTCCAGGCGCTCGGCGGAGAGGGCGAGGACGGGCGTGGTGAAGCCGTCCGTGAAGAGGTTCAGGCGGCGGGCGGCCAGCTCGCCGACCGTCGCGCCGTCCGCCTCGGGGGGCAGCCCCTTGAAGCGGAAGTCCACCCGCTCCCGCGCCAGGTCCTCAAGGCGGGCGGTACGGCGCTCGACGGCAGTGTCGGCGTTCTGGGCGGTCACGGCGCCTCCTCCAGGCAGTCCGTTGCATCATTTGCAACGGTCATTGCGTATGTCGCTTCATGCTGTCTAACATCCGAGCCAACGTCGGGTCAACGAAGCCCGAAGTCCCCTGCCGCGAGGAGTGCGACCCATCGTGACCGCCACCGGACCCGCAGTACCGAACAGCGCACCCGACGCCGTCACCCCCGACGTCGTCGCGCTGGGCGAGTCCATGGTCACGTTCCGGCCCGCCGTGCCGGGGCGGCTCGCCGACGTGCCCTCGTTCGATCGCGGGATCGGCGGCGCCGAGTCCAACGTGGCGTGCGTGCTCGCCGCCGCGGGGCACCGCTCCGCCTGGGTCAGCCGGGTCGGCGCCGACGGGTTCGGCGACCACCTCGTGGAGGCCATCGGCGCGTACGGCGTGGACACCGCGGCCGTACGCCGCGATCCGCACCGGCCCACCGGCATCTACTTCCGCACGGCGGGCGACCGGGCCACCGCCGACCACGAGGTCGCCTACTACCGCGCCGGTTCCGCCGCCTCCGCGATGTCCACCGCCAACCTGGACCTCGACGCGCTGCGCTCCGGCCGGATCCTGCACCTGTCCGGGATCACCGCTGCGCTCTCCGACAGCTGCCTGGACCTGCTGCGCGAGCTGACGGCTCCGCGAGCGGGCCGCCCCCTCGTCTCCTTCGACGTCAACCACCGCCCCGGCCTGTGGTCGGGCCGGTCGGAAGGCCCGGACGTACTCCTGGAACTCGCGCGCCGCGCCGACATCGTGTTCGTCGGCGACGACGAGGCCGAGGACGCCTGGGGCATCACCGGCGGACCCGACGCGATCCGCGAGGCGCTGCCCGAGCCCGCGCTGCTCGTCGTCAAGCGCGGCGCCGACGGCGCGGTCGCGTACGACGCCGACGGCCGCCACGAGGAGCCCTCGCCGCGCGTCGACGTCGTCGCCGCCGTCGGCGCGGGCGACGCCTTCGCCGCCGGGTTCCTCTCCGCCACGCTGCGCGGGCTGCCCGTCGCCGAGCGCCTTCGGCACGGCCACCTCTGGGCCGCCGTCGCCCTCACCGAGCCCGGCGACCTCGCCGCGCCCCCGAGCCGCGCCCGGGCCGACCGCCTCGTCGGCCTCGACGCGGCCTCGTGGGGGACACTGCACGTCGGCCCGGGTTGGGCGGCAGCCGATGCCACCGACGAGCCGGCCGCAGAGGAGGTACGTACGCCATGAGCCAGACCGTCGACCGCGCGCTCAGCATCCTGCCGCTGCTCGCCGAGGGACCCGCCGACCTGGGCCAGGTCGCCGACCGCCTCGACGTGCACAAGTCCACGGCGCTGCGCCTGCTGCGCACCCTCCACGAGCACGGCCTGGTCTACCGCCAGACCGACCAGCGCTACCGCCTCGGCGCCCGCCTCTTCGCGCTCGCCCAGGAAGCCGTCGAGAACCTCGACGTCCGCGAGATCGCCCACGCCCACCTCGTCGAACTCAACGAGAAGGTCGGGCACACCATCCACCTCGCCGTGTACGCGGAGAACGAGGTCCTCTACATCGACAAGGTCGAGAGCCGCTACCCGGTGCGGATGTACTCGCGCGTCGGCAAGCCGGTCGCCATCACCGTGGCCGCCGTCGCCAAGCTGCTGCTCGCCGACCTCTCCGAGGCCGAGCGCCGCGCCCTCGCGGAGAAGCTCGACTACCCCATGTACACGTCCCGTTCCACTCCCAACGCCGCAGCGTTCCTGCGGGAGTTGGAGAAGGTCCGTGAACAGGGCTGGGCCACCGACCTCGGTGGCCACGAGGAGTCCATCAACTGCGTCGGGGCCCCGATCCGCGGCGCGGACGGACGTGTCGTCGCCGCGATGTCGGTCTCCGCGCCGAACGTCGTCGTCACCGCCGAGGAACTCCTCACGCTGCTTCCGCAGGTGCGCCGCACGGCGGAAGCCATCAGCCGGGACTACTCCGGTACCCCGACCAAGTAGCCCCCTCCCAAGTAACCCCCCCTCACAAGGAAGTCAGTTCACATGACCGAGAAGACCGCGCTCACGCCCTCCACGCACACCACCCCGCCGGCGAAGTTCTCGCACGGCGTCAAGAAGGGCAACATCCTTCAGGTCGCGGGCCAGGTCGGCTTCCTGCCGGCCGAGGAGGGCAAGGCCCCGACCCCCGCGGGCCCGACGCTGAAGGAGCAGACGCTCCAGACCTTCGCCAACGTCAAGGCGATCCTCGAAGAGGGCGGCGCGAGCTGGGACGACGTCATGATGATGCGCGTCTACCTGACGGACGTCGACCACTTCGCCGAGATGAACGCCATCTACAACGAGTACTTCGAGGGCGAGGGCCTCAAGGCCCCGGCCTCCGCCCGCACGACCGTCTACGTCGGTCTGCCCAAGGGTCTGCTCATCGAGATCGACGCGCTCGCCGTCCTGAGCTGAACCCCCTGAGCCCGCCCCCGGGCTCCTGCTGATTCGTACGTCGTCACGGTGCGGCGCCGCCCCTCCGGGGGGCCGCCGCACCGCGATCCCTCCTGCCTGGAAGCGCTGGAAACCCCCACTTCCCCCATGTACTTACGAGGTCAACGATGTCCCCGTACGCCACCCTCGCGTCCGCCGCCGCGGACCAGCCGGAGCACACCGGTGGTCTGCTCCTCCTGATACCCGGCACGGCCGGCCTGCTGACCGTTGCCGTCCTCGGCATCGTGCTGCTGCTCTTCCTGATCATCAAGGCCCGCCTTCAGCCCTTCGTCGCCCTCCTGACGGTCTCCATCGCCGTCGGCCTCGCGGCCGGTCTCTCCGTCACCGAACTCTTCGGCACCGTCCAGAAGTCCGAGGTCACCTCCGTCATCGAAGACGGCATGGGCGGCACCCTCGGGCACATCGCGATCATCATCGGCCTGGGCACCATGCTCGGCGCGATCCTCGAAGTCTCCGGCGGCGCCGAGGTGTTGGCGTCCCGCCTGATCCACCTCTTCGGCGAGAAGCGCGCCCCCATCGCGATGGGCCTCACCGGCCTCATCTTCGGCATCCCCGTCTTCTTCGACGTCGGCATCTTCGTGCTCGCGCCGATCGTCTACGCGGCCGCCAAGCGCGGCGGCAAGTCGATCCTGCTGTACTGCCTGCCGCTGCTCGCGGGCCTTTCGATGACCCACGCGTTCCTGCCCCCGCACCCGGGGCCCGTCGCCGCGGCCGGTCTGCTCCACGTCGACCTCGGCTGGGTCATCCTCATGGGCATCGTCTGCGGCATCCCGGCCGTGCTCGCCGCGTGGGCCTGGGCCGCCTGGATCGGCAAGAAGATCTTCGTGCCGGTGCCGCAGGACATGGTCGAGGCCGCCGACGAGGCGAAGGCCGCGCTCGCCGCGGAGCAGCGCAAGGACGGCATCACGCCCCGCGAGGACCCGGTTCCGCTCGGCATCGTCTTCACGATCATCGCCATCCCGCTGGTGCTGATCCTCGCCGCGACCTTCTCCTCGATCGCGATGGACCCCTCCACGGCCCGCTCGGTCATCGAGTTCTTCGGCAACCCGTTCGTGGCGCTCACCCTCGCGCTGTTCGCCGCGTACTACCTGCTCGGCCTGCGCCGCGGCTGGTCCCGCAAGTCCCTGGAGACGGTGTCCACCGCGTCCCTGAAGCCGGTCGCCAACATCCTGCTCGTCGTCGGCGCGGGCGGTGTCTTCGGCGCCGTCCTGCAAGCGAGCGGTATCGCGCAGGCGCTGTCCGACACGTTCAGCAGCATCGGCCTGCCGATCATGGTCCTCGCGTACCTGATCTCGCTGGTGCTGCGCGTCGCGCAGGGTTCGGCGACGGTCGCCATCGTCACCACGGCCGGCATCGTGGGGCCGCTGCTCCAGGCGGGCGACTACTCGCAGCCGTACACGGCCCTCGTCATCATGGCGATCTCTGCGGGCTCCATCTTCGCCTCGCACGTCAACGACGGCGGCTTCTGGATGGTCTCCAAGTACTTCGGCATCACGGAGCGGGACACCCTGCGCACGTGGACCGTCCTGGAGTCGGTCCTGTCGATCGCGGGCTTCGTGGTCGCCCTCGTGATCAGCCTCTTCGTCTAGCGCGCTCCGGCGCACCTGTGCCGCACCCACCCCTGGGGGAGGTGCGGCACAGGCTTGTCCGCCATACTTCCGCCGTGGAGCAGCGTATGGAGAACGAGAAGGTCACGCCCGTCACCGGTGCCGGCTTCGACCCGGCGCACATCCCCGGCCTGACGGCTCCCGCACGGCAGCCGGACGCGGAGGTCACGGATGCCGAAGAGACTCCGGAGGAGGTGACGACGACGCAGCCCGAAGAGGCGGAAGCGGAAACCGAGGACCCGGCGGGTCCCGAAGACGCCGAAGACGCCGACGGCCCCGTCATGGAGGCGAAGGACCGCCGCGGTTCCATCACCGTCGACGCGACCGGCGTCCGCTACACGCTCGACGACCAGGAGGCCGACTTCACCTGGGACGAGATCAGCGCGGTCGAGTTCGGCACGGCGCGCAAGCGCCTCACGGTGACCGTCCACCTGCCCAACAGTCGCTGGTTCCCGAACGACGTCGAGGCCCCCGACAAGGCCCGCCTCGCCGAGTGGACGGACCAGTTGGACAAGGCGCTGGACGCATACTTCGAGGAGTAGTCCGGCCCGCCCTCTTGCCAGCGGCCCAGCTTTACGCACCCTTGATGTTCATGGCGGACACCACGGGTACCCCAGAAGCAGGATCCGGCACCATCCCCGACTCGCACCCCCGCAAGTCCAGCTGGAAATACATCGGCCCCGGCATCGTCGTCGCCGCGACGGGCGTCGGGGCGGGCGATCTCGTCGCCACTCTCATCGCGGGCAGCAACTTCGGCTACACCCTGCTCTGGGCCGCCGTCCTCGGCTGCCTCGTCAAGATCAGCCTCGCGGAGGCGGCGGGCCGCTGGCACCTGGCCACCGGGCGCACCCTCTTCGACGGCTGGGCGAGCCTCGGCAAGTGGACCACGTACTTCTTCGTGATCTACGCGGTGATCTGGGGCTTCGTGTACGGCGCGGCGGCGATGTCGTCGAGCGGGCTGCCGCTGCAGGCGCTGTTCCCCGACGTGTTCCCGGCCGACTGGTCGATCAAGCCGTGGGCGATCCTCTCCGGCGTCGTCGGCCTGGTCTTCGTCTGGCTGAACAAGTACAGCGTCTTCGAGAAGGTCATGACGGTGCTCGTCGGCGTCATGTTCGTCGTCACCGTCTACCTGGCGATCCGCGTCACCCCGAACCTCGGCGCCGCCTTCGCAGGACTGCTCCCGGTCCTGCCCGACGAGAAGGACTCGATCCTCAACACACTCGGCCTGATCGGTGGCGTCGGCGGCACCATCACCCTTGCCGCGTACGGCTATTGGGTCAACGCGAAGGGCTGGACGAACACGTCGTGGATGAAGGTGATGCGCCTCGACAACCGGGTCGCGTACATCACCACCGGCATCTTCGTCGTGGCGATGCTGTTCGTCGGCGCGGAGCTGCTGCACGCGTCCCACACGGCGATCGCCGAGGGCGACAAGGGCCTCGTGGACCTCTCCACGATCCTTGCGGCCCAGTACGGCACGGCGACGGCGAAGATGTTCCTCATCGGCTTCTTCGCGACGTCCTTCACCTCCCTCATCGGCGTCTGGCACGGCGTGAGCCTGATGTTCGCCGACTTCGTCGAGCGCTACCGGCTCTCGCGCGTCGTCACCGGCGAGGAAGTGGCGCGCGGCGACCGCGAGAAGGGCTGGCCGTTCCGGGCGTTCCTGCTGTGGATGACGTTCCCGCCGATCGTCCTGCTCTTCCAGGGCCAGCCGTTCCGCCTGGTCATCATCTACGGGGTGCTTGGCGCGGCCTTCATGCCGTTCCTGGCGCTCACCCTGGTCTGGCTGCTCAACTCCTCGCGTACGCCTGCCAGTTGGCGCAACGGCTGGCTGAGCAACAGCATGCTCACGGTCTCGGGCCTGCTGTTCGTCGTCCTGTGCGTGAAGCAGATCTGGGACCAGCCCTGGTCGGACTTCTTCTGACCCGGCCGGTACGGGAAGGTGGGCAGCGCCACCGGGGGAGCGGCGGCGCTGCCCGTTTTCCACGTCACATGGCGTCGACGTGCGACCCCACGGCCGAGGACCACGCGTTGCCGGACGACGCGTCCCAGTTGGTGGACCAGGTCATCGCGCCGCGCAGGCCCGGGTAGGTCTTCGACGGCTTGAACGAACCGCAGTTCGTGCCCTTGGTGAGGCAGTCGAGGGCGTCGTTCACGACCGACGGCGCGACGTATCCGCTGCCCGCCGCGCTCGACGTGGCGGGCGTGCCGATGCCGACCTGCGAGGGGTCGAGCCCGCCTTCCAACTGGATACAGGCGAGGGCGGTCAGGAAGTCCACGGACCCCTGGCTGTAGACCTTGCCGTCGCACCCGAGCATCGAACCGCTGTTGTAGTACTGCATGTTGACGACGGTGAGGATGTCCTTCACCGCGAGCGCCGTCTTGAAGTACTCGGCCGAGGTCGACTGCATGTCGATGGTCTGCGGCGCCATGGTGAGCACGAACCCGCTGCCGGCCTTCGCCGCCAGCGACTTCAACGCCTGCGACATGTAGGTGGAGTTCAGCCCGTTCTCCAGGTCGATGTCGACCCCGTCGAACCCGTACTCCTGCATGAGCGCGTCCACGGAGTCGGCGAAGTTGGCCGCGGAGGCCGCGTCGCTGACCTGAATGGTGCCCTTCTCGCCGCCGATCGAGATGACCACGGACTTCCCGGCCGCCTGCTTGGCCTTGATGTCGGCCTTGAAGGCGTCCTCTGTGTAGCCGCCGAGGCCCGCCGAGTCGAGCGTGAAGTCGACGGCTCCGGGCTCCGCGGTGGCGTCGGCGAAGGCGACGGCAACGATGTCGTACGCGTCCGGGACGTCGGCGAGTTTCTGCACGGTCGCGCCGTTGTTGAAGTTCTGCCAGTAGCCGGTGACGGCATGCGCGGGAACGGCGGCCGTAGAACTGTCCGCCGTGCTCACGGCATTCGCCGTACTCGTCGTGGCGAGACCGCCCACGGCGAGCGCCGCCGCCGTGAACGCGCCAAGAAGCACGCCGATCCTGGACCGTCTGCGATAGGAATGCGCCATTTCTTCCTCCAAGTGGGGGGAGGTCTCCCGGCACCGAAGTGAGGGAGAAGTGGGGGGAGTTGGGGAAGCAGCTGCTGGCCGTACAAACTGGTCCAGACCATTGGACTTGTCAAGAGTTGGCACCGACGCTTCTTCGCCAACCCGCCACCGATCACCGCCCATCGCCCTGTGAACAGTGCGAAGTGGGGTGTTGCGGGGCGGCCGCGTGGATATGGTGCTCAAGCAGTACCGCAGCACCACCGCAGCACCACCGTGAGGTGCTGCCGCAGGGACGCAGAGCGACGACCGGGGGGTTCACGCGTGCCGACCGCCATAGCCGTGACCGACCCCGACCTGGTCCTCGCCTCACCGGACCGGCACACACCGACCGCCACCGTGCTGCCCGTGGGTGAACCGCAGGAGAAGTACCCGCTCGACCGCGCCCTGACCGACGTCCACACACTGATCGAACAGCACGGGTACGTGATCGTGCTCTGCCCGGAATCGGCTCCGGACGCGACCGTGCACCGGCTGCATTCGATCCGTTCCATGCTGGAAACCGACCGGATCGCGATCCTGCGCCCCGCGCTCCCACCCCTCGGCCTCGCCGTACTCGCGCTGCAATTGCGCCAGTTGTCGATCTGCGACTTCAGTCCCGGCGTACTGGCGTCCTCGGCCCGGCTGCTCGCCCACTACGTCTACTCGGGCGCGGTCGTCGGCTCCGTGGCCAAACTGGACCGGGTCCCGGTCTCCCTCAAGGCACACGCGAAGTCCTGGTCCCCGAACGCCCAGTTCGCGGTGGTGGCCTCACCGCAACCCCAACTCCTGCGCCTGACCGGCTCCGAGACCCCCACGGGCCCCGCCTTCGGAACCCGCATGGTCTACGCCGTCGGCCGGAGCACCCCGGACTGGCTCACCGGCGTCCTCGCCCCGGCCTGGCGGGTGCAGGGGGTGACGCGGACGCGGCTGCCGGCCGAGTCGGCGCGGTGGTGGGCGACGGGCAGGCCGGACAACCCCGGCCGGATCGTGGAGTTCGCGGCGGCCATCCCGAACATCTCCGTGCTCTACCAACTGGTCTCGTCCGTCCGCCGCGAGCAGTGCCACTGGTGCGGCCTCGAACTCATCGGCGACCGCTGCGGGTTCTGCTCCGCGCCGCTGGCCGGTGAGGCGCCACCCGAGGGCGTGGGCACTCAGGCACGCTCGGCACTCGCACCGGCGGCCGGCTCGACCCGCACGGCCCTTCCTGGCGCGTCCCACCACTGACCCGTACGGCCCCCTACTCCCTACCTCCTACCAACGAGGTTGCTCGGTCCATGAATTCACGTCAGCGCCGCGGCGTCATACTCCTGGTCGTCTCGGCCCTGTGCGCCATCGGAGCGTTCGCCGGTGTGCTCGCGGTGATCCGTGACGTGAACTCCAAGGTGGGCGACGAGGTGCCCGCGTACCGGCTGAAGCAGGACGTGTCCCCGTACAAGCAGCTCACGGCGGACCAGTTCGAGAAGGTGGAGATGCCGAAGCGGTGGCTGTCGGACACGGCCGTCACCGACCTCGGCGACCTCCGCGGCAAGATCGCCGTCACGCAGCTGAAGAGGGGCTCCCTCCTCCAGACCGACATGATCGTCGACCGTCCGAAGCTGGAGGCGGGCCAGCAGGAGATCGCCATCATGATCGACGCGGAGACCGGCGTCGCCGGGAAGATCAACCCCGGCTCGAAGGTCAACATCTACGCGACGTTCAAGGCCGAGAACGACAAGGAGAAGGACCAGTCCAAGGTCATCGTGGAGAACGCCGGCGTCATCGACGTCGGCAAGCTCACCCCGATCGACCAGCAGGGCGCCGCGGACAGCGAGAACTCCACCCGTCGCCAGGGCGAGGCGGTCCCCATCACCTTCGCCCTCGGCCCCGCGGACGCGCAGCGCGTCGCCTACGCGGAGTCCTTCGCGACCCACGTCCGCCTGGCGCTTGTCGCCCCGGGCGCCGACGCCACGATCGCCCCGGACGACAAGTCGTACACGCTGGAGGGGGACAAGTGAGGCCCACTCGCGCCCCACGCCTCGGGGCTCCGCCCCGGACCCCGCGGGCTCTCGTCCAAAAGCGGGGCTTGATAAATCAAGCCCCGCCGGCACATCAAGCCCCTGCGGCGATTGAGCAGCGGGGTCCGGGGCGGAGCCCCGCGACCGCAACGCCGGTTCGGCATTATCAAGCCCCACCCTCGGACGAGAGCCCGCGGGGTCCGGGGCGGAGCCCCGTGACCGCAACCACGGTGCCGTGGAATGGAGCGTCCCGCCGATGACCATCCGCATACTCCCGGCCACCGCCGACCCCGAAACCACCCGCGCCCTGGGCACCCTCCTCTCCCAACTCCCGGACGCCGAACCCGCCCCACCCACCCCCGACGCCACCGCCCTCCTCGACACCTTGGCCGCGCTCGCCGCCGAATCCCTGGACGAGCTCCCGGAAGTCGTCCTCGTCCACGACCGCATCGGCCCCGTCCCCGCCCTCGACCTCATCCGCGACCTCGTCCTCCGCTTCCCGGCGGTGGGCGTCGTCCTGCTCACCGGAGACACCAGCCCCGCCCTCCTCACCGCCGCGATGGACAGCGGCGCGCGCGGCATCGTCGCGTTCCCCCTCGGCTACGACGCCCTCGCGGAACGCGTACACGCTGCCGCCGCCTGGTCGGCCGGCATGCGCCGCCACCTCGCGGGCGGCACCGGAACGGAACTCGTCCCGGCGGGCGGCGGCGGCCGCGTCATCGCCGTGGCGGGCGCGAAGGGCGGTGTGGGCACGACCGTCACAGCCGTCCAACTAGCCCTCGCCGCCCGCGCGTCCGGCCGCACCGCCGCCCTCCTGGACCTGGACCTCCAGTCCGGCGACGTGGCCTCCTACCTCGACGTCCAGTTCCGCCGCTCCGTCGCCGACCTCGCCGCGATCCGCGACATCACGCCCCGCGTCCTCCAGGACGCCGCCTTCGCCCACGAGTCCGGCGTCGACCTCCTCCTGGCCCCCGCCGACGGCGAACGCGGCGAGGACGTCACGGACCGAGTCGCCCGCCAGGTGATCCACGCCCTGCGCGCCCGCTACGACGTGGTGATCATCGACTGCGGTACGCAGATGGGCGCCGCGAACACCACGGCCATCGAACTCGCCGACCAGGCGGCCCTTCTGGTCACCCCGGACGTCGTGGCGGTACGAGCGGCGAAACGCATGGTCCGCCTCTGGGACCGCCTCCAGATCCGCAAGGCGGAGGAAACCCTCACCGTCGTGAACCGGCACGCCCGCTCGTCGGAGATCCAGCCGACGCTGGTGGAACGCGTCACCGGCACGAAGACGGCCCGCACCTCCATCCCGGCCGCGTACAAGGAACTCCAAGCAGCGGTCGACGCGGGCCGCATGCAGGACCTCGACAACCGCTCCACGGTCAAGCAGGCGATGTGGGCACTGGCCGCGGAACTCGACCTCGTGGCCACACCCACGCCTGCCACGTCCGGCCGCCGGGCCCGCCGCCGCGGCTCCGACAAGGGCGCGGTGACCCTCGAGTTCGCGGCAATGTTCCCGCTGGTCCTCGTCGTCCTCGCCCTGATGTGGCAGTGCGTCCTGTACGGCTACACGTACTCCCTGGCCGGGAACGCGGCGGACGAGGCGGCGCGCGCGGCGACTTCCGCTGCCGCGGGGGCCGGGGACATGGCGGGCGCCTGCGGCGCGGCCGGCCGCAAGAACCTGCCATCGGCATGGCAGGACGCGGACATCACCTGCGCCGACGACGGCACGGTCACCCACGCCACGGTCAACGTGGACGTCCCCCTCTTCTTCCCCGGCGTGAACCCCGGCTGGTCGGTAAAGGGCGAGGCCGGCGCGGCAACGGAGGCCGCCCAGTGACGTGGTTGACGCCCCGGGGCTCCGCCCCGGACCCCGCTGCTCAATCGCCGCAGGGGCTTGATTTTGTCCAGTCGGGCTTGAATGTGCCGATTGGGCAAAATCAAACGGTTCGGCAATATAAAGCCCCGCCGGCGATTGAGGCGCGGGGTCCGGGGCGGAGCCCCGAGGCGTCAACCCCGGGGCGGCGGAAACCGGCGGGTGACCGCGGAGTGTCCATGTTGGAGTTCGCCGGCTTCCTCCCCTTCCTCCTGGTCATAGGAATGGCCGCAATCCAACTCGGCCTCGTCGGCTACGCCGCGAACCAGGCCGGCTCCGCCGCCCGCGCCGCGGCAAGAGCCGAATCCCTCGCCCCCGGCACCGCCCAAACCGCCGCAGCCGCCTCCACCAGCTCCTGGCTGAACCCCAAGGCGGAAGGCGCCCCCGGCGAGGACACGGTGACGTACACGGTCACCGTCCACGTACCGCCGGTCATCCCCCTGTTCGGCGACGGATGGTACGTCCACCGCACGGCCACCATGCCGAACGACCGCACAAACGCAGGAAGTTGAGGTGACGCGGAGATGAGCCTACGTTCCCGCGTGATCGCCACCCACGACCCGGCCGGAGGCCCCGGCACCACCACCCCCGCCGACCGCGACGAGGGCCTGATCGCCGTCTACCGCACCAAGCTCCTCGAGGAGATCGACCTCGCGGAGATGTCGTCCCTCCAGGCCGCCGAACGCCGCGTCCGCCTGGAGCGCGTACTCGGCCACATCATCAGCCGCGAGGGCCCCGTCCTCTCCTCGACGGAACGCACCCAGCTGATCCGCCGCGTCGTCGACGAGGCTCTCGGTCTCGGCATCCTCGAACCGCTCCTCGCGGACGCCTCGATCACCGAGATCATGGTGAACGGCCCGGACTCGATCTTCGTAGAGCGAGCGGGCCGCGTAGAGCAACTCCCCATGCGCTTCGCATCATCCGAGCAGCTCATGCAGACGATCGAACGCATCGTGTCGACCGTCAACCGCCGCGTCGACGAGTCGAACCCCATGGTCGACGCCCGCCTCCCCACCGGCGAACGCGTCAACGTGATCATCCCGCCGCTCTCGCTCACCGGCGCCACACTCACCATCCGCCGCTTCCCGCGCGCGTACAGCCTGGGCGAACTCCTCGAACTCGGCTCGCTCGACGAGCACATGCTGATGTTCCTCGCCGCCTGCGTCCGCGCCCGCTTCAACATCATCGTGAGCGGCGGCACGGGCTCCGGCAAAACCACCCTCCTGAACGCCCTCTCGGCGCTCATCCCTGCCCACGAACGCATCATCACCATCGAGGACTCGGCGGAACTCCAACTCCAGCAGGACCACGTGATCCGTCTCGAATCCCGGCCCTCCAACGTCGAGGGCAAGGGCCAAATCACCATTCGCGACCTCGTCCGCAACAGCCTGCGCATGCGCCCCGACCGCATCATCGTCGGCGAGGTCCGCGGCGGCGAGACCCTCGACATGCTCCAGGCGATGTCGACCGGCCACGACGGCTCGCTGGCCACGGTCCACGCGAACACGGCGGAGGACGCCCTCACCCGCCTCCAGACCCTCGGCTCGATGTCGGAGGTCGACATCCCGTTCGAGGCGCTGCGCGACCAGATCAACTCGGCGGTGGACGTCCTCGTCCAGCTCACCCGCGCCGCCGACGGCTCCCGCCGCGTCACGGAGATCGCGCTCCTCATCTCCCACGGCCGCGAACAGTTCAGGATCGCGACCGCGACCCGCTTCGTCGCGCAGCCCTACGTCTCCGGGGCCACGGACGAGGAGATCCGCCGCGTCCGCGGCTACTACGAGCACCTCCCGCTGCCCCGCCTCCTCGCCGACCGGCTGTACGTGGCGGGGGAGGCGGTGCCACCGGCGTTCGGTGTCGTCGAGTCGGTGGACGAACGCAACACGAGGGAGGCGACGGGATGACCACCCCCACCACCCCTGTCCTGCTGGCCCTGGCCGCCACGGTCCTCGCCTGCGTCGTCGCGATCGCGGGCGTCCACGTCCTGGCCTCGGGCCGGGCCCGCCGCCAGGACCTGGCCGACCGCCTGGACGCATACTCGGCGGGCGGCGACCCGGCCGCCGGCGCGGGCGGCGGCCGGGCCCGCCGCTTCACCGCCATCGACCGCCGCCTGCGCCGCACCCGCCTCGGCCGCTCGGTGCACCTGCGCCTGTCGGCGACGGGCCTGGCCGTGACAGCGGGCGAGTTCACGGTCTACGTGGCCGTGGTCGCGGTGGCCCTGTGGCTGCTGGCGGCGTCGACCCTGGCCCCGTTCTTCGGCCCGATCGCGGCCCTGGTCGCCATCTACAGCGCACTCATCTTCCTCAACTGGCAACGCCAGAAACGCATCGAGGCGTTCATCAACCAACTCCCGGACGTAGCCCGCCTCCTGGCGAACGCGACGGCCGCGGGCCTCGCCCTGCGCACATCGCTGGCGATGGCGGCAGAGGAGTTGGAGGCCCCCGCAGGCGAGGAACTCTCCCGCGTCGCCGACCAGTTGGCACTCGGCCGCTCGGTGGACGACGCCCTGGACGAACTGGCGACCCGCCTGCCCTCCCGCGAACTGATCGTCCTCGTAACAACTCTCGTCCTGTCCAACAAGGCAGGCGGCACGGTCGTCTCCTCCCTCCGCAACCTCACAAAGACTCTGGAGGACCGGAAGGAAACCCGCCGCGAGATCCGCACGATGCTCTCCGAGGTCAACGCGACGGCCTTCACCGTCCCGCTCCTCGGCCTCGGCTCCCTCCTCCTGATCAACTCCTCGAACGACGGAGCACTCGCGCGCGTGACGGAATCGGGAGTGGGCCGCACGTTGATCCTGATCTCACTGGCCCTCTACGGCATCGGCTTCTTCGTGATCCGCCGCCTCGGCCGAATCGAGGTGTGAGGAGACGATGTCGACAACGATGGTGGGCATACTCCTCGCGGCCCTCGCGGGGGCCGCGACCCTGGGCATCTGCCTGGGCATCCGCATGTACCGCGCGGACGCCAAGGTCCCCAGCGACCTGGCCCTCGCCCTGGAGGTGGGCGCAGGCCGGGTCTCCACCGCAGGCTCCGCGGTCGACCGCATGGGCATGCGGTTCGCGCCGCTGGTGCTGCGCCTGATGGGCCCGCGCCGCGTCGACGCGAAGCGCCGGAAGATCGACCAGGCGGGAAACCCCGGCGGCCTGACGATCGACCGCTACGCGGCCCGCCGGGCGGTCTACGGAGCGTTCGGCCTGGTCATGGGCCTGATCTTCCTCTCCGCCGACAGCCCCCTCTTCGGCCTCCTGACCCTCGCCTTCGGCGCGCTGGCGGCGGACGCGCTCATCTGGCAGGCGGTCCGGGACCGCAAAGAGGTCATCGACCGCACTCTCCCGGACTTCCTCGACGTCCTCGCGGTGGTCGTCTCGGCGGGCCTCGGCTTCCGCCAGGCGCTGGACCGCGTTTCGGAGAAGTACGAGGGCCCATGGGCCGACGAACTCCGCATCACGCTCCGCCAGATGGACATGGGCGTCCCCCGCCGCCAGGCCTTCGACGAACTCCGCCGCCGCAACGCCTCGGAGCAGGTCGCCCAGTTCGTCTCGGCCCTCCAACAGGGCGAGGAACTGGGCTCCCCGATCGCCGACACCCTCATCCAACTCGCCACGGACATGCGGCGCACGGACGCGCAGAACTCGCGGCGCAGGGCGGCGAAGACGATCCCGAAGGCGACGATGGTGACGTTGGTGTTCATGTTGCCGGCGACGATGATCCTGATCGGAACCGGGATGTTCCTCGGTTCCGGAACCAACTTCGGCTCGATATTGGGCCGTTGAGTCTTCTACGTAAGGGGGCCGGCGATGACGTGCGACACAACGCGCCGACAACTTCCGGTCAAGCGTGACCCCTTACTTGGCGAATACGAGTGCAGAGGGTTGCGCTCCACGTACGTTGCGTGTGTTGATTTGGTTGCCTTGGCGAAAGTGCCGGAAGTGGTGAAAGGGGGCTCCCGTGATCAGGGACAAATTGCTCGGGGTGTGGGTGACGTGGACCAACGCGCTGGGGGAGCGGGTTCGGGGGTCCCGACGGGATTCCGGGGCCGGGTTTGTGGAGTACGCGGGGCTGATGATTCTGATCGCGGGGATTTTCGTGGCGATCGACAGCCTGGGGCTCGATGGATTGATCTCCGGCGCGATAATGGACGCCATCAGCAACGTCACCGGTGGTTGACCTGGGCCCGGTTGGACGATCGTGGATCCACGCTTCCGATCTACATTTGGCTGACCGGGATTCTGCTGTTCGCCGCCTTCGCCTTCTTCGCCTTCGCGCAAGCGGCTTCGGCGCGGAACGGAGCTCAATCCGCCGCCGATGCCGCCGCGTTGGCAGCAGCGCAGTCCTCCCGTGAGGAGCTGATGCTGGGACTGGGGGACGCACTCAAAGGCGGCGACAACTGGTTGGACTGGCTGGACGGCATGGACCCCAAGGACGACGGTGCGCCGGGTGCCGCGGCTAGTCGTCTGGCAGCTGCCAACGACGCCAAAGTCGTGAACGGTCCGGCCTTCACGAAGGTCAACAACTACCCGGGTTACGAGGTCGGCGTGGAGACCCTCCACACGGTGGGCGACACGATCATCCCCGGCACGGAGACGAAGACGGCGAAGGCGCACGCCACAGCGGTGATCCAGCCACGCTGCGACGTGCCGCTGGACGCCGACCCGAAGAAGCCCCTGCAACTCACCTGCGACGGTAAGACGCTGGACTTCGACCCCGACGACTTCGACCTGGACGATCTGCCGGACGCGTCCGACTTGTTCGCCGTCCACCTTGCCGACTGACGAGAGAGGGAAGCCGCAGCGATGAACCTTCGGCGTACGACGACCACCCGCCGAGCACTGGCCGCGGCGACGATCGCGGTCGGCCTGGTCCTGTCCGTGTCCGGCTGCGGAGGCGATGGGGACAAGGACGAGGCTGACACCTCGAAGTCCTCGGCTCCGGCACAGCAGGGCAGCGACGACAAGGCCGAGTCCTCGGCACCCGCAACCGACAAGACGCTGGCCGAGGTGAAGGGCCAGGGCGGAATCACGCTCGCGATCACATCCGCGGCCCGCGACGCAGGCGGGTTCGTGACCGTTCAGGGCACGGTGGCGAACGGGACGGGCAAGTCCTGGGTCCCTGTCGACTGGCGCGGCGACGAGAAGGAGCTGACGCGCAACGGCGGGTCGATCGCCGGCGCCAGCCTCGTCGACCAGAAGGCCAAGAAGAAGTACCTGATCCTCCGCGACACCGAGGGGCGCTGCCTGTGTACTCGCTTCACCGGCGGTGTGCGCCCTGGTCAGACGACCGACTGGTACGCACAGTTCCCCGCTCCCCCCGAGGGCGCCAGCGAGGTCGCCTTCCAGGTGGGTTCCATGCCCCCGGCCCAACTCACCATCGCCGAGGGTGAGTAACCATGCCCCGACGCCACCGAACCGCCACGGTCCTCACCGCCGCAACGGCGCTCCTGCTCACCACCGGAGTGGTGGTGGCCCACGCCGACGACGAACCCACCGGCGCCCCGCCCGGCAGCAACAGCAGCTCCCCGCCGCCCTCCGTGGACGCCAACAGCCCCGGGCTGAAGCTCGCCGACGGGGCGACCCTCGCCCCCGCGAAGGTCCTGGACATCAAGTCGGTCGTGGAGGACCTCTCCGGCGACGAGCGCCGCACGGACACCAACGAGGACGTGACGTTCGCCCTCCAGGCCGAGGTCCTCTTCCCGAAGGACAGCGCGAAGCTGAACCCCGACGGGAACTCCCGGATCCAGGCGATCGCCGACGAGATCGAGAACCAGAAGGCCAGCTCCGTACGCGTCTTCGGGTTCACCGACAACCTCGGCTCGTACGCCCACGGCCTCAAGCTCTCCAAGAACCGCGCGGAAGCGGTCCACGACGCCCTGACCGCCGCGCTCGGCGCCAAGGGCGGAGACATCACGTTCCAGGTCAGGGGCTACAGCGAGGACTACCCGATCGCGGACAACGACTCGGAACAGGGCCGCAAGAAGAACCGCAGGGTCGAGGTCTCCCTCCCGAAGTCCGACTGAGCGGAACATCGGGTAGGCGGGCGGGACTGTGACGTGTAACAGCGATCCGCTCGTAGTTACACGTCACAGTCCCGCCCGCCTACCCGTCGCCCATGACCCGGTGCGTCGGCCAAGCGTCCCGTTGCTGCCACTCCTTGGTGACGGCGAGCGGCGCCGTGTCGACGCTCAGAACGTGCTCGCCGGTGTCGAGGGTGAGCGTCTTGCCGTACGGGCCCGTGGCGCGCTCGCGGTACCCGCCGCCCGACGGCTCGGTGAACGCGGTCCAGGCCCTGGTGTACGGGTCGAGCACCAGACATACCGGAATGCCTGCGGCTGCGTACTCGCGTGGCTTGATGACGTAGTCGTTCTCGACGGACGAGGCGGAGACGATCTCGACAGCCAGATCGATGGTGTCCGCGTCGTAGGGGGCGGGCTCCTCCTCGTCGCCGTGCCACACGATGACATCCGGGCTGCGACGCGTGGCCCACTCGGGATGGGTGAACTAGATCTTGACGAGGGCGGCGTCACCCACCTGCTCGCACAGCTGACGGTCGACTTCTCGCTGAGTGCGGAAGTGGGCGGGAGGGACCGGCGACATCATCACGACGTCGCCGACGACGCTGACGTCTACCCCCTCCACGCGCTCCTCGACGTGCTCGGCGAGCGAGAGCAGGTGTGGAAGGTTGCGCGCGATGCGCCGTTCGGTCACGGGAGCTGCCTCGGGCGTCGTGTGTCGGGGCCGGCTCTTCAGCGTATCCGCAGGGCGGCAGGGTCGGGGTCAGCTCTTGTCGGGCGCTACGCTCCCGAGCAGCCTGTAGAGCCGCGCGCCAGCGACACCGTTCTCGTGTGTCGCGGGTGCGTAGAGCAGGCCACGCGCACCGTCTTCGCTTACGAAGACGTGTGCGGTGCCCATGCCGGGAGGCGGGGCCGCCCGTAGCCGGTCGGCGGTGGTCGCGGCCCATTGCGCGGCGTCGGACGACGGCTCACTCTCGGCGCGCGCGACGACCACGTGGGTCGTGTCGTCGTCGCCGGCGCCGTCCGGCACGACGGTGTGCGCCAACCGGTAGCGGACCAGCCCGGGACGCCGGATCCCCGGGATCTCGCGGTCGATGCGGCCGACCATCTCGGCCCGGTGTTCGCGGACGAAGGCGAGGTGCGCGTCGTCGCTGGTCCACTGCGCGACGCTGAGCAGCACACGCCCGTCCGCGCTTGCGAAGCAGCTGAGCCGCAGGAAGGCCTCGGGGTGAAACCTGGCCGACAGCTCGTCCCACTCCCCGAGCAGCGCCCGGCTCGCCCGATCCTGCCGGTCCGGCGTGTCCACGAGCCACTCGCTGATCAGCGTGGTCCCGGCGTCGGGCCGGGCCAGATCCGGCAGTTGAAGCGTTGTCACACGAACCTCCAGTCGTCGTGTGACCAGCATGGAACGTCAAGCGCGGTTGAGGTCAAGCGGGGCCCGGGGCCCTAGTTGCCGCCTCAGCGGGCCAGTTTCACGAGCAGCGTCACCACGTCCGCGAGGAACTGCAGCCACGGCCGGACCCGCTCGGCCCGCCGCCCGACGCGCCTGCCCCAACTGCGGTCCCGCCGCCGTTCGCGTCGCCGCTCGGTGCGGTCCCGTACCCGCTGCAAGGACCTGATCCGCGTCGTCCCCGTACGCTTACGTCGCCTCATGACGCGACGCTAGCGAACGCGAACTTCCGCCCACAGTGCGGAGGTTGGTCAAACCGGCGGCCGGGTTCTTGTGGGTAACCGTCACCCACTCAACCTTCGTCGGAACCTTCGGTCTCCGGATAGGCGACGAATGTGCCCTTGGCGGGCAGCGTGACGACCAGCCCACGTTCGCGGAGTTCGCGGGTCGCGCGGCGGGCGGTCAGGTTGGCGACGCCGTATTCGGCGGCCAGATCGCGTTCGCCGGGCAGGCGCGCCCCGGGGAGCAGCTCGCCCTTGGCGATGCGGTCGGCGATGTGATCGGCCATCTGCATGTAGACATACGCGATCTTGGTGGGATCGATCGGCGGGCGGTTGCGTCCTGACTCCGGTGCCATTCGAACACCGTACGACAGCGCTGAGCTGTACTGTTCTGTGGATTGCGCGATACTGCTATACACCGCGCGTACGCGGGTTATAACGTGGAAGTGTCCACAAGCACCCCGGCAACGGATTGCGACTCCATCCCGGGGCATGGCCAACGCTTCAAAGGAGCGTCAACATGCTGGATCGTACTCTCCGGGCCCTCTCCTGGGCCTTACGTCTCTGTATGCCCGCCCCACTCGGCATCGACGTGGGGCTGCGCCCCGAACTCATCCACGGGGGTGCCCGGTGACGAACGACCGACGCCGACCGCCGCTCCGCATGTGCGCCCGCTGCCAACGCACCACCGATGAACCGATCCTGGTCCAGGAAGTGCACGCCCCGACGGGTCCCGGGTTCAACGTGTACGCGTGCCCGGAGTGTGCGCCGAGCTACCCGCCCATGGTGGATCCGCTGGACGTCCTCGACCGGGCCCACCGGGCCAACAGGGCCCGCCATGACGTGGATCAGTCGATCGACACCGGCAGCGATTCGACGCCGTAGACGATCGAGAGCTTGCGGAACTCCAGCTCCGAGGGCTGCACGGCGAGGCGCAACTCCGGGAAGCGGCGGACCAGTTGGGGGAAGGCCGCGCGCAGTTCCATCTTGCCGAGTTCCGCGCCGATGCAGCGGTGGATGCCGTAGCCGAACGCCAGATGGGAGGAGGAGGGTGGGCGGGAGGGGAGGAAGGCGTCCATGTCGTCGCCTTCGCCGCCGAGGCGGGGATCGCGGTCCGCCGCGCTCAGGGACACGATGACTATGTCGCCGGCGGCGAGCGGCACGCCGCCGATCTCGGTGTCCTCGCGGGCGAAGCGGGGGAAGGCGGTCTGAACGACCGTGAGGTGGCGCAGGAGTTCGTCGACGAAGGGGGCCGCGACGGTGGCCGGGTCCTCCGCGTCGCGCAGCGCCGTGAAGTGCTCACGGTCCTGGAGCATGACCATGGTGCCGAGGGCGATCATGCTGGCCGTGGTCTCCAGGCCGCCGGTCAGGACGCCGTCGGCGAGGCCGGTGAGTTCCTCGTCGGTGATGTTGTCGCCGTGCTCGCGCACCAGCATGCCGAGCAGGCCCTCGCCCGGATCGCGGCGCTGTTCGGCGACGACTCCGCGCAGATAGTCGAGGGACTGGGAGACCGCGCCGAAGGAGGCCCCGGCGCCGCCCAGGACGTCGAAGCGGGCGACGGAGAACTGCTGGAACGCGTCGCGCTCCTCGTAAGGGACGCCGAGGAGTTCGCAGATGACGAGCGCGGGGACCGGCATCGCGAAGTGCTCGACGAAGTCGGCCGTGCCGTCGGGCGACTCGCGGGCCGCCTTCTCCAGCTGCGCCAGCTGCTCCTCGATGATCGCGTGGATGCGCGGCGTGAGCCGCGACAGACGGCGCATCGTGAATTCGGGGGTCAGCAGGCGGCGCAGCCGCGTGTGGTCCGGCGGGTCGCAGAAGCCGAGGCCACCGGGGTGCTGCTCGGCATCGGCGCCGCCCACCCCCACCAGGTTGCGGAAGTCGTTGCTGAACGCCTTCGCGTTGCCGAGGACCTCCTTCGCCTCGTCGTATCCCGACACCAGCCACACCGTCATGCCGGGCATCGGCAGTTTGCTGACGGGTTCACGGTCGCGCAGCGCACCGATCTCGGGGACCGGGTCGAGGCCCTCGCGGCGCAGCGGCAGCAGCACGGCGTCGGGGAGCCTCGACAGGACGGACAGGTCGAGGCTTCCTCCCTTTCTGCGCAGCCGGGAGAAGTAGAGGCGGGTCAGCCAGGTCGCTATCGCGGAACGTACGGACATGTGCTCGCATTTCTGCGGTGAGGCGGTAGGACGGACGGGCCTGGAGAAGGTGTGGGGGCTGGGGAATGCCAGTGGGGAACGCCAAGGGTACGTGCGATCCCCCTGTTTTACGGAAGAGGGGCAACCCCCGACTCAGCCCGGGTGCTACCCCTAGTACCGGCGAAATCGAGATGAATCCGCCCCTCTGTGACTGCGATCATGCGCAGCATGACCACTTCCGACAACTTTCGTCCCACCCGTGGGAGCCGCCCCTACGACGAGCTCGTCGCCGAGGCCGTCGCCGCGCCCACCGAGGGCTGGGACTTCTCGTGGTTCGACGGACGGGCCACCGAGGAGCGGCCCTCGTGGGGGTACGCCCGGCTCATGGGGGAGCGGCTCGCCGGCGTGGAATCCGCCCTCGATCTGCACACCGGTGGCGGCGAGGTGCTGAACCTGGCACCGAAGCTGCCGCCCTTGATGGCGGCGACCGAGGGCTGGCCCCCGAATGCAGCGAAGGCCACCCGCCTCCTGAGCCCCCGTGGCGTGGTCGTCGTCGCCTCGCCCGACGACGCCCCGCTGCCCTTCGCCGACGACGCCTTCGAACTGGTCACCTCCCGCCACCCGGTCAAGGCCCACTTCGCGGAGATCGCCCGCGTGCTGCGCCCCGGTGGCACCTACTTCGCCCAACACGTGGGCCCGGCCAGTGTGTTCGAGCTGGTGGAGTACTTTCTGGGCCCACAGGAAGGGGCCAGGCGTGGGCGCGACCCGCAGGGCGAGGCCCAGGAGGCGCGGGACGCCGGTCTTGAGATCGTCGATCTGCGCGCCGAGCGGTTGCGCATCGAGTTTCATGACATCGGGGCCGTTGTCCATTTTCTTCGCAAGGTCGTATGGATGGTGCCAGGCTTCACAGTTGACGCGTACGAGC
The DNA here is from genome assembly GCF_040295505.1 of Streptomyces sp. NPDC002790. NCBI lineage: Bacteria > Bacillati > Actinomycetota > Actinomycetes > Kitasatosporales > Streptomycetaceae > Streptomyces > Streptomyces sp. NPDC002790. The sequence continues at coordinate 27,481 of NZ_JBEOVM010000065.1, forward strand.
CCCAACTCCGAGCCCTGCATGAGCAGATCAAGACGGAAGGGCCGTTCGTGGCCCACAGCTCCCGCCACCTCATCGAGGCCCGCAAGCCGTAGCCGGGGCCGCTGTTGCCTACGTAACTCTGGCCCGTACAGCCGCCTCGCGTAAGGTCCCGCCCCATGAGCCACACGCAATTCAGCCAAGCTTTCCTTTACGAGACCGAGCGGCACGCGGCGTGGGGTGGTGCTCAGCTCGAAGCTCTCATGGGGTTCCTGCCCGAAGGGGCGTCGTGGACGGCCGACCTGCCGACATGCCGCTACCGGCAGGGCCACGTGGACCTGCGCGTCGGCGTTCTCGGCACCTACGACGCCGCCCAGCGGTCGTGGATGTGGGGCTGGGCCAACCCCGAACTGCGCGGCACGCCCGTCGCGGCGCTCTCCGAACAGGTGGGGCGATTCGGCCAGAGCCAGGGGATAGCCGAGTTCACGACCCAGGTGCTCGACCTGTCCGGGTTCCCCGACCCCCGGCGGGCCGCCGAGACCCTCGCCTTCGCGGGGATGGGCGTGACGGGCGCCCCCGGGTACATAGGCGTGCCCGCGAACCCCGAGACCCAGGTCTACTTCCTGCCCGAGGACCCGCAGGTGCCGCGCGCCGCCCTCGACCCGGTCACGCTGCCGCGCACGCTCGTCCAGGCCGAGGGACTGCTCGGCGTCGACGCCCGGCGCCTGGTCGCGGGCTTCTTCGACCACCACGGGGTGGCCTACCGGGACAACGGCGGTCAGATCGCGGCGGAGCTGCCCGGTTCCGTCCCCGCCGAGATCGGCTTCGACGATGCGGGCCGCATCGCGGGCATCCGCCTCGCGCTGCACTGAACTTTCCCGAACCGAACTTCCCCGAGAGTCACGCCTCGTCGCGCAGCCCGAGGCGCAGGTGCTCCACATGGAAAAGCGCCTGGTCGAGCAGTTGCGCGACGTGGTCGTCATACAGCGCGTAGACGATCGAGCGCCCCTTGCGCTCACCGCTGACAAGCCCCAGATTGCGCAGCAGCCGCAGCTGGTGCGAGCACGCGGACTGTTCGAGACCGGCCGCCTCCGCTAGGTCGCCGACCGCGCAGGGTCCCTCCTGAAGGCGGGCCAGAATGCGCAGCCGCGACGGAGTCGCGAGGGCCTGGAGCGTCGCCGCGACATCGGCCGCGCCCACGGCGTCGAGCCGCTCGCGGGTGCTGCTCTTGCGGTCGATTCCATGGCCCATGGCCTCATCGTATCCAGGCGACGATCGGCTACCACGGCATGCATGAAGAGGTCTTCATGTGTTCCTGTATCGTGAGCCGCATGCCTGCACCCGTGTCCGCCTCCGCACTGGCCGGGACCGCCGCGGTCGCCCCCGCCGTGCCGCGCGCCGCCCACGGCACCCGCACCCCGCTGCTCGCCCTCCCCGAAGCGCGCTGGGCGGCGCTCGCGACCGCCGCCTTCCTCCTCGCCCTCCCGCTCCAACTCCTCGGCACCACCGCCTGGTTGTGGGTCCCGCTGTACGCCGTCGCGTACGCGGCCGGGGGCTGGGAGCCCGGACTCGAAGGCCTCAGGGCGCTGCGCGAGAAGACCCTCGACGTCGACCTCCTGATGGTCGTGGCCGCGCTCGGCGCCGCCGCCATCGGGCAGGTCATGGACGGCGGCCTGCTGATCGTGATCTTCGCGACCTCCGGCGCCCTGGAGGCCCTCGCCACCGCCCGCACCGAGGACAGCGTGCGCGGACTCCTCGACCTGGCCCCCGCGACCGCGACCCGCCTCACCGCCGACGGCACGGAGGAGGCGGTCCCGGCCGCCGAACTCGCCATCGACGACGTCCTGTTGATCCGCCCCGGCGAACGCGTCGGCGCGGACGCCCGCGTCGTGGACGGCGCCAGCGACGTCGACCAGGCCACCATCACCGGCGAACCCCTCCCCGTACCCAAGGCCGTCGGCGACGAGGTGTTCGCCGGCACCCTCAACGGCACCGGCGCGCTGCGCGTCCGCGTCGTGCGCGATCCCTCCGACACGGTCATCGCCCGCATCGTCGCCCTGGTCGAGGAGGCCACCCGCACCAAGGCGCCGACCCAGCTGTTCATCGAGCGCGTCGAGCAGCGCTACGCGCTCGGCATGGTCGCCGCGACCCTCGCGGTCTTCCTCGTCCCACTCGCCTTCGGCGACGCACTCACGGACGCGCTGCTGCGGGCCATGACGTTCATGATCGTGGCCTCGCCGTGCGCCGTGGTGCTCGCGACGATGCCGCCGTTGCTGTCGGCGATCGCGAACGCGGGCCGCCACGGCGTGCTCATCAAGTCGGCGGTGGTGATGGAACGCATCGGCCGCACGGACACGGTCGCCTTCGACAAGACGGGAACACTGACGGAGGGGGTTCCGCAGGTGACGGAGATCCGCCCCGAACTCCCCTACACGGAGACCGAGTTGCTCACCCTGGCAGCCTCGGTGGAACAACACAGCGAACACCCGGTGGGCCGCGCGATCGTCACGGCGGCCAGAGACCGGGGCCTCGCCCTGCACCCCGTAGAGGCCTTCGAGTCGGTGCCGGGCAGGGGCGTCTCGGGCCGGGTTTTTCTTGGGGGCGCGGGGCTGTGTCAATCAGCGGCTCCGCCGCGGGGCGCGCGCAACCACGGCTCCGCCGAATCCGACGACAACGCCACCAAAATCGCCGCGGGTTCTCCCAGCCACATGACCGTTGCGCCCACCACTACCCCTGGCACGGAAGTGGCTGTCACGGTCAACGACACCCTGGCCGGCCGCCTCACCCTCACCGACACCCTCCGCCCCACCGCCCCGCAGGCAATCCGCTCACTGGCCACCCGCACGGGCACGCCGCCCATCCTCCTCACCGGCGACCACAAACACGCCGCCCTGTCCACCGCGGCAGCGACCGGCATCGCCCCCGGCGACGTACACGCCGGCCTGCTGCCCCACGAGAAGGCGCACGCCATCCGCGAACTGGCGGACGCCGGCCGCACCGTCCTCCTGGTCGGCGACGGAGTCAACGACGCCCCGGCGCTCGCCGCCGCGCACACCGGCGTGGCCATGGGCCGCGGCGGCTCCGACCTGGCCCTCGAAACCGCGGACGCGGTCCTCGTACGGGACGAGCTGGGCGCACTGGAGCGCACGGTTGCGCTGTCCCGGCGCGCACGCCGACTCGTCGTACAGAACCTGGTCATCGCGGGTGTCTTCATCACCGGGCTCGTGATCTGGGATTTGGCGGGGCACCTGCCGCTGCCGCTCGGCGTCGCCGGGCACGAGGGCTCCACCGTCCTCGTCGGCCTCAACGGCCTGCGCCTGCTGCGCGAGCGCGCCTGGACGCGCTGAGCGGCCGATCCGGATCGTTATCGATACGCGATCGAATGGCGCCCGAGAATCACGTAAGTTCAGACCAACGGCAATTCGCGTGAGCAAAGCTGCGCGTCGGTACCGCGCGGTGGAGGGGGCCGCGCGGTACCCGGCCGTCAACCCCGCGTGCGACACGGGAGAGGGACGCCACGCCCGGGGCCAGGCCCCGTGAATCCGGGCCCGAACCCCTCCGTACCTGCTGTGGGGCGGCTTGAAAGCTCCCCCCGGGCGTCGCCGTACGACTTCGGAGCGTAGTTGTGCACGCCGATGCGAGCGTCGGCACTTACGAAGGGTTATGGTGGAACCCCCCCCTCGGGCCGGTCCGTATCCCCCCCCCACGGACCGGCCCGTTTTTTGTGCCCCGGGACTCCCCGGCTTTACCGCCCCGGGCCTCCCCGTGAACCCCCGCTCCCGGTACGGGAGTTCAGCGTCGGCCGTTCCAGATGTTGGTGCCCGACGTGGAGATGGCGAACGAGTCGATTTCGGTCAGCTCCTCCTCGGTCAGCTTCGGACCTTCGAGCGCCGCCAGGTTCTCCTCCAGCTGCTTGACGCTGGAGGCCCCGATCAGCGCCGACGTCATCCGCTCGTCCCGCAGTACCCAGCTCAGCGCGAGCTGCGCGAGGGACTGGCCGCGGCGCTGCGCGATGTCGTTCAGCCCGTTCAGCCGGCGGACGACGTCCTCGCTCAGTAGGTTCGGGTCGAGCGACTTGCCCTGCGTCGCGCGCGAGCCCTCCGGGATCTCCTTCAGGTACTTGCCGGTGAGCAGGCCCTGCGCGAGCGGCGCGAAGGAGATGCAGCCCATTCCGGCCGTCTCCAGCGTGTCCAGCAGATTGTCGTCCTCGGTCCAGCGGTTGAGCATCGAGTACGAGGGCTGGTGGATGATCGCCGGGACACCCATCTCCCGGAGCAGCCGCGCCGCTTCGGCCGTCTGCTCACTGCTGTACGAGGACACCCCCACGTAGAGCGCCTTGCCCTGCTGGACGGCGGAGGCGAGCGCGCCCATCGTCTCTTCCAGCGGGGTGTCCGGGTCGAAGCGGTGCGAGTAGAAGATGTCCACGTAGTCGACGCCCATCCGCTTCAGGGACGCGTCGAGCGAGGACATCAGGTACTTGCGGCTGCCCCACTCCCCGTAGGGGCCGGGGTGCATGCGGTAGCCCGCCTTGGTCGAGATGACGAGTTCGTCACGGTAGGGCGCGAAGTCCTGCGCGAAGATCTTGCCGAAGTTCAGCTCGGCGCTGCCGGGCGGCGGCCCGTAGTTGTTCGCGAGGTCGAAGTGTGTGACGCCCAGATCGAAGGCGCGGCGGAGGATCGAGCGCTGGCTCGCAAGTGTGCGGTCGTCCCCGAAGTTGTGCCACAGTCCGAGGGAGACGGCGGGAAGCTTCAGGCCGCTGCGGCCCGTGCGCCGGTACTCCATGGAACCGTACCGGCCCTCTGAGGCGACGTAAGGAGAGGTGTCGTTCATGGCTACGAAGCTACGTCAGGTCCCTGACACCCCAAAGCCGACACCTGACTACCCCCGAGTAGGCTTCCGCCTTCGGGGACTCCCATCTGTACGGAGGGCAAAAAGACCGTGAACCTGCGCGACACGCTGCGCGGCCTGCTGGTCAGGCTGTACGCACGCCGGGTGGAAGGCCACCTGGACCACGCCCAGGTGCCCAAGCACATCGGCGTCATCATGGATGGCAACCGCCGCTGGGCCAAGGCCGCCGGATCCACCCCAGCGCAGGGCCACCAGGCGGGCGCCGCCAAGATCGAGGAGTTCCTCGGCTGGTGCAGCGAGACGGACGTCGAGGTCGTCACGCTCTGGTTGCTCTCGACGGACAACTTCGATCGCCCCCCGGAAGAGCTGGTCCCGCTCCTCGGCATCATCGAGGACACCGTGCGCACGCTCGCCGAGGACGGACGCTGGCGCGTGCAGCACGTGGGCAACACCGACATCCTCCCCTCGGGCCTGCAGGCCGTGCTCAAGGAGGCCGAGGAGTCCACCGCGGACCGCGACGGAATAGTGGTCAACGTCGCGGTCGGCTACGGCGGCCGCCAGGAGATCGCCGACGCCGTCCGCTCGATGCTGCTCGACGCCTCGGACAACGGGCGCTCGCTGGAGGACGTTGCCGAGACCGTCACCGTCGACGCCATCGGCAAGCACCTCTACACCAAGGAGCAGCCCGACCCGGACCTGGTCATCCGCACCAGCGGCGAACAGCGTCTCTCCGGCTTCATGCTCTGGCAGACGGCCCACTCCGAGTACTACTTCTGTGATGTCTTCTGGCCGGCCTTCCGTAAGGTCGACTTCCTGCGCGCGATGCGCGACTACGCCGTGCGCGGCCGCCGTTTCGGCGGCTGACACCCGGTCACGAGAGACGTACGTCATCAGGAGTTAACGAACGCGCCGTCATGTGCTTTTGCATGGCGGCGCTTGTTCGAGGGAATAAGCCTTCCAGGTCGGTGTCCGAGCCAAGGACACCGCATCTCAGCGGATGGCAACGGGCCGTCCGCCCGGGAGGCCCTTTGCACCAGGACGACCGTACGCAAGTGGGTACGGAAGACGCCTTGGAGGGCCGGTTCTCGGCCCGCGCATCGCGGCCCATGAACCGGTCCCGAAAACTCCGTCGCTCCCCGACCTCTTCCGAGGGGGTACGTCCTTCCGTGGTGACCAGTAACAAGCGCCTCCGCAAGCCCGACCGGCGCACCTATGTTCTCGACACCAGCGTCCTGCTGGCCGATCCGAACTCCATGACCCGATTCGACGAACACGAAGTCGTCCTTCCTGTCGTCGTGATCACGGAGTTGGAGGCCAAGCGGAATCATCCGGAGCTGGGTTACTTCGCCAGGCAGGCCCTGCGCCTGCTCGACGACTACCGGATCCGCCACGGACGCCTGGACGCGCCGATCCCGACCGGCGAACTGGGCGGCACCCTGCGCGTCGAGCTCAACCACTCCGATCCCAGCGTGCTGCCCTCGGGCTACCGCCTGGGGGACAACGACAGCCGCATCCTGGCGGTCGCCCGCAATCTGCAGGCGGAAGGCTACGACGTCACCGTCGTGTCGAAGGATCTGCCGCTGCGGATCAAGGCGTCGTCCGTGGGGCTCCTCGCCGAGGAGTACCGGGCCGAACTCGCCATCACGGACTCCGGCTGGACCGGCATGTCCGAACTGACGCTCCCCGCCGAGCAGGTCGACCTCCTCTTCGAAGAGGACACCCTCTACGTTCCCGAGGCCACCGACCTCCCCGTGCACACGGGTCTGACGATCCAGTCCGAGCGCGGAAAGGCGCTCGGCCGCGTCACCCCCGAGGGCAACGTCCGCCTGGTGCGCGGCGATCGGGAGGCCTTCGGCCTCAAGGGGCGCAGCGCCGAGCAGCGGATCGCCCTCGATCTGCTGCTCGATCCCGACGTCGGGATCATCTCGATGGGAGGCAGGGCCGGCACCGGCAAGTCGGCGCTCGCGCTCTGCGCGGGCCTGGAGGCCGTCCTGGAGCGGCGCCAGCACAAGAAGGTGATGGTCTTCCGTCCCCTCTATGCGGTCGGCGGTCAGGAGCTCGGCTATCTGCCGGGCAGCGAGGCCGAGAAGATGGGCCCGTGGGCGCAGGCGGTCTTCGACACGCTGTCGGCCGTCACCTCCCGCGAGGTGATCGAGGAGGTCACCGCGCGGGGAATGCTGGAGGTCCTGCCGCTCACCCACATCAGGGGCCGCTCGCTGCACGACGCGTTCGTGATCGTGGACGAGGCGCAGTCCCTGGAGCGGAACGTCCTTCTGACGGTCCTTTCGCGCATCGGGGCGAATTCGCGTGTCGTCCTCACCCATGACGTCGCGCAGCGCGACAACCTCCGTGTCGGCCGGTACGACGGGGTGGTCGCGGTCGTCGAGAAGCTGAAGGGACATCCGCTCTTCGCGCACGTCACGCTCACCCGATCGGAAAGGTCGCAGATCGCGGCCCTGGTGACCGAAATGCTGGAGGACGGTCAGATCTAGGCCATACAGGGCCTGTTCGTCCCTTTTGGCGCCGTTCGGCAAGGCGGGAGAGCCTAGCCGGGCGGCGCCGCGGCGTGTGCTCGTTTCCGAAAAACCCGGGGAGCAAACGAGGTGTGACCTTTCACACGCGGTGGGGAATTGCCTTGCCACACTCCGATACGGCAGAGTCACGGTCCTGTCAGGCCCCGCATACGACACTTGCGTGCCCCCAGCGGTACGAAACCACAGCAGCATCCGCTGCATCTGAACTACATAGAGGCCGTCGTATGCCGCCCGAGCACCACGCGGCGCTCCCGTCACGGGAGTTGTCCACCGGGCCCGTGTCTCCCGTGACCCCGCAGTTGGGAGACCTGTGCCAGGGGCACGATTGCGTCCGCGACGGTCACGTTCAAGCGGGCGATGCTGGAAGGAAACCGTGTGAGCCGGATTTCGGTCCGGGGATTCGCAGTGGTCTCGGCCACCGCGGTCACCACAGTCGGCGCCGTCGTGGGTGTTGCTTCGGGCAGCACCGGTCAGCCCTCCCAGGGGGCTGAGGCAACGGCGAGCGACTCGACCCTCCTCGCAGATATCCCTGCCGGTCAGCAGGCGCAGGTGCAGACCTCGTCGCTGAAGCAGCAGGCGCAGACCCAGGCCATCGCGGCCGACACGACTGCGCAGAAGACCGCCGAGGAGTCCGCCCGGAAGCAGGCAGCCGAGGACGCGGTCGCCAAGCAGCAGGCCGCACAGGACGCCAAGGAGGCCAAGGAGAAGGCCGAGAAGGAGGCCAAGGAGCGGGAGGCAGCCAAGAAGGCGGCCGCCAGCCGTTCGGCCACCCGCGACGCCTCCGACTTCGCCGCGCAGGGTTCGTACAGCATCGCCCAGGTTCAGTCGATGGCCCGTCAGATGGTGCCGTCCGGACAGTTCCAGTGCTTCAGCAACATCGTGGACCACGAGTCCAGCTGGAACTACAAGGCCACCAACGCCTCGTCCGGCGCCTACGGTCTCTTCCAGGCACTGCCCGGAACGAAGATGTCGTCGGCGGGCGCGGACTGGCAGAGCAACCCGGCCACGCAGATAAAGTGGGGCCTCGGTTACATGAACGACCGCTATGGCAGCCCTTGCGAGGCCTGGTCGTTCTGGCAGGCCAACAACTGGTACTGAGCGACCAGTAGTTCGCAACCTCGCGAAGCCCCTCACCGTCCTCACGGTGAGGGGCTTCGGCGTGTCACGCGATACGGTCGGTGCCACAAGCTTCGAAGAGGACGGATGATGTCGCGAGTTCCAGGGTGGCTCGGCCGGATCGGTGCGGGAATAAGCAGGGCGGGCGAGCGCCTGGACGAGCGCCGCGCGGAGGCCGAGCGGGCCGAGGAGGCCCAGCTGCCGCCCCGGCCGACGCGCCCCCCGGCGCCGGCTCCCGACCCGGAGCCGGACACGCCGGGCGCGGCTGAACGTCCGCGCGAGCACGACAAGGAGCAGGTGCCGGCCCCGCCCGCGTACGCGCCGTCCGCGGCCCCGCGGCCCGAGCCGGTCGTCGCCCTGCCGTGGGGCCTTCGGGTGGCGGCGGAGGCGGGCTGGCGGTTCCTGGTCCTCGCCGGGACGCTCTGGGTCCTGATGAAGGTCATCAGCTCGGTGCAGCTGGTGATCTTCGCGTTCGTCGCGGCGCTGCTCATCACCGCGCTGCTGCAGCCGACGGTGGCGCGCCTCAGGCACCGCGGCGTACCGCGCGGCCTCGCCACGGCCCTGACGGCGATTCTCGGCTTCGTCATCATGGGGCTCGTCGGCTGGTTCGTGGTCTGGCAGGTCCAGGAGAACATCGACCAGCTGTCAGGGCAGGTCCAGGACGGCATCGACGATCTGCGCCGCTGGCTGCTCAACAGCCCCTTCCATGTGACCGACGGTCAGATCAACGACATCGCCAAGTCGTTGCGCGACGCGGTCGGCGCGAACACGGACGAGATCACGTCGGCGGGCCTCGAGGGCGTCACCGTCATCGTCGAGGCGCTGACGGGCGTGCTCCTCACGATGTTCTCGACGCTGTTCCTGCTCTACGACGGCCGGCGCATCTGGGAGTGGACCCTCGGGCTCGTCCCGGCGCAGGCCCGGCCCGGCATCGCGGGCGCGGGGCCGAGGGCCTGGCGCACGCTCACGGCGTACGTCCGCGGGACGGTGATAGTGGCGCTGATCGACGCCATCTTCATCGGCCTTGGCATCTTCTTCCTGGGCGTTCCCATGGCCGTGCCGCTGGCCGTCTTCATCTTCCTGTTCGCGTTCATCCCGCTGGTGGGCGCGGTCGTCTCCGGGGCGCTCGCGGTGGTCGTGGCGCTGGTGACGCAGGGCGTGTTCGCCGCGGTGATGACGCTGGGCGTGGTGCTCGCGGTGCAACAGATCGAGGGCCACATCCTGCAGCCCTTCATCCTGGGGCGCGCGGTCCGCGTCCACCCCTTGGCCGTCGTGCTCGCGGTGGCCGCGGGGGGCATGGTGTCCGGGATCGGCGGAGCGGTGGTGGCGGTGCCACTGGTGGCGGTCACGAACACGGTGGTCGTGTACCTGCGGGCGTGGTCCCGGGAGGCGCACCACGACGTTCAAGCCCCTGCGGCGATGGAGCAGCGGGGTCCGGGGCGGAGCCCCGAGACGTGAGAAACGGGGGCCGGTTGATTCCGGCCCCCGTTTCCTACGCGGGGGGGGGGGGCCCCGCCCCCCCCCCCCCCAAAACCCGAAGGAAAAACACAACAAAACAAAACAAAACACAAAAAAAAAAA
>NZ_JBEOVM010000066.1:0-37083 GCF_040295505.1 Streptomyces sp. NPDC002790
CATCTTTTCATATACCTAATTTCGCCGCCCGCGAGAGACGTCCGCGTTCTCGCTGGGGCCGTCCGCCCCCCCCGCCCCCCCCGCCGACGATAGAGGCGCGGAGCCCCGTGGCCGTGACGACGGTTCGGTGGAGGGGCACCGGGTGCTTATTGCTCATCTGTTGCAGTTAGCATGGGTGGGCAAGGGGAGTTCGGTCGGGCTGAGGCGGCGATGGGTGGATATGTGATTCGCGTGGCCGGGGACGGCGACGTGGACGAGGCCCGGGCCGTCATGCTGGACACCGTGTACCGCGACCTGCGCTCCGGGTACGTGCCCCGCTGGCACGCCGACATCATCGACCCGGTCGCCCACTACCTGCGCCCCGAGCGGTGCGTGCTGCTCGTCGCCGAGCACCGGGAGAGCGGTGAGATCGTCGCGACCGGCGCCGTCCGTGACCGAGGGCCCGCCGCCCCGCCCAACCCGCAGTGGGTCGCCGACCGTTTCCCCTCCGGGTCCACCGCCCAGCTGTGCCGGATCTACGTACGCCCCGAGCACCGTAGGAACGGACTCGCGCGGGAGCTCGTGCGGGAGCTGACCGACTTTGCGGCCGGGGTCGGGGGGTACGAGGCGCTGTACCTGCACACCGATCCCGCCGTGCCGGGCGCCGAGCCCTTCTGGCGGTCGATCGCCCAAGAGGTGTGCGACGAGCGGGAGTTGGCGGGCGGTGGCCAGGGCATCGTGCACTTCGAGCTGCCGCTGACCGCGCCGGTTCCCGCGTACGCGCCCGTCGGCTGATGCGGCGCCGCGGCTTTCTGCTGGCGGCGGCCGGGATCGGGCTGACGTCCGCCTGTGGTTCGTTCACCGGGACCGCGCGGCGCGGCCGGATCGCCGTCGACCTCGCCTTCGCGCCCACCCAGGGCCTCTCCCCGTACAGCGACGACGGGCTGCTGCTCAGCCGGCTCGCCGTCGTCGACGGGCTCACCCGCATGGACACCTCCGGTGTCGTGCACCCCGCGCTCGCCGAGAAGTGGACCCGTACGTCCGCCACCACCTGGGAGTTCACGCTGCGCGACGCCCGGTTCCAGGACGGCGGGCGGGTCACCGCCGAGGCAGTTGAAGGGGCGCTCACGCGGGCGGGGAAGGCCAAGACGCAGCCGCGCGTGCTCAGCGACATGCGGCTCACCGCGCGCGCCGCGGGGGAGCGGACCGTGCGGATCACGACCGGCACCGCCGACCCGCTGCTGCCCGCACGGCTCGCGAACCCGTCGCTCGCGATCTTCTCCCCGGCCGCCTACGGGAAGGGGGAGCGCGTCGATCCCGTCGGGACCGCCACCGGGCCGTTCGCGCTGACCGAGGTGAGCGGGGCGGTGTCCGCGACGCTCGACCGCTTCGACGGGCACTGGCGCGGCAAGGCGGCGGCGCGCGGCCTCGACGTGACCTTCGTCGCCGACAACAACGCCCGTGCCAACGCGCTGCGTTCGGGCCAGATCGAGATCGCCGAGTTCGTGCCCGCCGCGCAGGCGCTCGTCCTCGGCGACCGCGCACGGGAGGTCGCCACCGTGCGCACCACGACCCTGTACCTGAACACGCGGACCGGTCCGCTCGCGGACGCCGGGCTGCGGGCCGCCGTGCGGGAGTCCGTCAACACCTCCGCGCTCGCGCGCAGCGTGTACGAGGGGTACGCCACGCGGGGCACGGGCCTGCTGGGCCCCGGTTTCGCCTGGGCCGACGGGAAGCAGCTCCCCGTCACGGGCCGCGCGGAGGCGGCGAAGCCGCGCGGGCAGGCGCTCACCCTCGCCACGTACACCAACCGGGCCGAGCTGCCCGAGGTCGCCGCTGCGCTCCAGCAGCAGCTGCGGCGCGCCGGGTTCGCGGTGCGGCTCGTCGTGAAGGACTACGCGCGCCTCGAATCGGGCGCCCTGGACGGGGAGTACGACGCGTTCCTGATGTCCCGGTCCACCGCGCTCGACACCGGCGACCCGGTCTCGTACTTCGCCTCCGACTTCACCAGCGGGGGCAGCTTCAACATCTCCCAGCTGAGCGACCGCGGTGTGGACGCCGTCGTGCGCGAGGCCGCCGGGCTCGAAGGCGCGGCGCGGCACCGGGCCATGCTGCGCGCCGAGGCCGCGATCCTCGGCACCGACGCGGCCGTGCCGATCGTCCACGAACAGCATCTTCAGGGCGTCGGGGCCGGGGTGCGCGGGGTCGTCCTCGACCCCTATGAACGACAGTTCGTCGGCTTGGAGACGAGCGCCTGATGCCTCGTGCCCGCAACAACCGGATGAACCTCTCCGTGGCGGTGGGCCGGGTCGGCGCCGCCGCCGGGCTGCTCGTGCTCACCGCGCTGCTTCCCTGGCTGACCCGTACCGACCCCGCGCTCACCGTGCTGCACGCGCGCTACGGCGACGCGCCGACGACGCCGAAGCAACTCGCCGAGGTGCGCGGTCAGCTCGGCCTGGACCAGGGCCCGTTCACGTTTCTCGGGCAGTGGGTGCGGGGGCTCGCGCACGGGGACCTCGGCACGTCGTGGGTGACCGGCGCCGATGTCGCCTCCGACGTGGGCTCCGCGTTCTGGGTGTCCGTGTCCCTCATGGCGTACGCGATGGTGGTCGCGGTCGTGCTCGCGGTGGCGCTCTGCGTGCCGACGCTCCGGCGCGCGCGGCCCGAACCGGCGCACGAGGTGGGCGCGGGGGTCCTCGCCGCGCTCCCCGAGTTCCTTCTCGCCTCCGTCCTCGCGACGCTGTTCGCCGTGCACCTCGGCTGGTTCCCGGCGCAGGGCTGGGCCTCGCCCGCCTCCGCCGTGCTGCCCGCGCTCGCCCTCGGCATCCCGGCGGGGGCCGTGCTCGGGCGGCTCGGCCAGGACGCGCTGCCCGCCGCGTTCGCCGAACCGTGGGTGCGTACGGCGCGGGCGAACGGTCTGCCGCGCTCGCGGATCGCCCGGCACGTGGCGCGGCGCGCGCTGCCCGCGGTGCTGCCGCAGGCGGGGCTCACGGTGGTCGGGCTCACCGGGGCCGCGGCCGCGGTGGAGGCGGTCTTCGCGATTCCGGGGCTCGGCGGCACGGCCGTCGCGGCCGCGCTCGACCTCGACCTGCCGCTCCTCCAGGGCTGCCTGGTGGTGCTGCTCGCGCTGGGTGTGGTGGCGGCGGTGCTCGTCGGCCTCGGGCGGCGCCGACTGCTCGGGCCCGCGCTCGAAGCGGGTGCGCTCCCGGGGCTCGCGATGGTGCCGGGGGTCGGGCGCGGGCGGCTGTACGCCGCCGGGGCGCTGGCCGCCGCGCTGCTCGTCGTCATCGTGTGGGGCCTGACCCGCGACCCGCTCCAGGTCGACCTGGCCGCCCGGCTGTCCGGGCCCTCCGGCGCCCACCCCTTCGGCACGGACGCGCTCGGCCGTGACGTCCTCGCCCGGCTCGGCCACGGGGCGCTGCGCACGCTCGCCGTCGCGGCGGCCGTCTGCGCCGTGTGCTTCGTGGTGGGCGTCGGCCTGGGCCTGATGCGGTGGACCGCGGGGCTCACGGAGGTCGCCAACGCCATGCCGGCGATCCTGGCGGGCCTCCTTGTCACCGGGCTTTTCGGGGCGGGGGTCGAGGGGGCGGCGGTCGCAGTCGCCGCGGTCGGCTGGGCGCCGCTCGCCGCGCACACGGCGGCCGTCGCGGAGGCGGAGCGGGGGGCCGGGTACGTCGAGGCGGCGGTGGCCTCCGGCGCGGGGCGGTGGCAGGTGTTGCGGTGGCACGTGTTGAGCGCGGTCGTTCCCACGGTGGGGCGGCATGCGCTGCTGCGGCTCGCTCCGACGACCCTGGCGCTCGCGTCCCTCGGTTTCCTCGGGCTCGGTACGCAGCCGCCCACGCCGGAGTGGGGGCGGCTGCTGATGGAGAACCTTCCGTACGCGGAACGGGCGCCGTGGTCGGTCCTCGCCCCCGCGGTGGGCCTGGCCGGCGTGGGCGCGATGGTGGTCCTGGCCTCCGCCGGTGCCCTTGGGCGGAAACGTTGACCGGCCACGGGGCTCCGCCCCGGACCCCGCTGCTCAATCGCCGCAGGGGCTTGGAAGGCCTGCTCGATCGCCGCAGGGGCTTGAAAGATCGCCTCAATCGCCGGCGGGGCTTGATCTATCAAGCCCCGCCGGCGATTGAGGCGATCAAGCCCCTGCGGCGATTGAGCAGCGGGGTCCGGGGCGGAACCCCGCAACCGCAACCACGGTGCCGGGTACAGTGAAGGCGTCGTCAGTACGTACGCGGAGCCGGAGCCGCCCGGTACCTCCGTGTACCGCGCCACCCCGCTCCCCGCAGGGAGAGGCCTCCGCCCCACCATGAACATTCGCCGCAGCGCCGCGCTCGTCGCCGCGACCGTCGCCATCGGCGCCATGGGCGCGCAGGCCGCGACCGCGGACAGCGCCTCCCCCTCGCCGAAGAAGGTCGTCCCGTCGGGCCTCTACGGCAAGGGCGACCCCACGTACGACGGAGTCTGGCGGCAGTCCCTCGCGCTCGTCGCGCAGGACACGGTGGGCGTCAAGCCCGCACAGAAGGCGGTCGACTGGCTGGCCGGTCAGCAGTGCGAGAACGGCGGCTTCGCCGCCTACCGCGCCGAACCGGGCAGGGCCTGCGACAAGAAGACCAAGATCGACAGCAACGCCACCGCGGCCGCCGTCCAGGCACTCGCCGCGGTCGGCGGCCGGGACGGCGAGGTCGCCGCGGGCGTCGAGCGGCTGGTGAAGACCCAGAACCTGGACGGCGGCTGGGGCTACAGCCTCGGCATGGCCAGCGACGCGAACTCGACCGCGGTCGTGCTCGGCGCTCTCGCCGCCGCGGGCAAGGACCCGGCCAAGGTGACTTCGCACCACGACAAGACCGGCACCGACGCCCTCGCCTCACTCGCCCTCCCCTGCGCCAAGGGCAAGGACGGCGGCGCCCTCGCCTACCAGCCGGACAAGAAGGGCGAGCTCGCCGCCAACGCGGACGCCACCGCCGCCGGTGTGCTGGGCGCCCTCGGCACCGGCTTCGCGCCGGACAAGGGCAAGGCCCCGGACGCGTACACCTGCGAGGACGGCAAGAGCGCGGAGGCGATCGCGCACAACGGCGCCGTCTACCTCCAGAACCAGCTCGACACCCACCTCTACCTGAAGTCCCAGCTGGCCGGCTCCACCGACCAGCCCGACTACGGCAACACCGCGGACGCGGTCACCGCCGTCGCCGCGGCCGAGGGCATCAAGGCCACGAAGGACTCGTACACCTGGCTGGAGAAGAACGCGAAGGGCTGGGCCGCGCAGACCGGGCCCGCCGGCTACGCCGAGCTGATCTTCGCCGCGCACGCCACCGGCAACGACCCGCGCGACTTCGGCGGCACGGACCTGGTGGCCGCCCTCAACAAGACGGGCCCGGAGCCCGCCTCCACGAAATCGTCCGCGTCCGACTCCGACGAGAAGAAGGACGACGGCGGTGGCGGCGCCAACTGGTGGATCATCGGCGTGATGTTCATCGCCGCCGTGGGCGCCGGTTTCCTGCTCAGCGGCCGCAAGAAGCAGCAGCCGTGACCGCGCGCCGGTCGGCCGGCCTCGGCGGGCTCGTCCTCGGACTGCTCGTCGCGCTGCTCGCCGTGACCGTCGCCCCCGCGCAGGCCGCCGGGTACCGCTACTGGTCGTTCTGGGAGCGGGACGGCGGCCAGAAGACATGGACGTACGCGACGGCGGGCCCCTCGCAGACCAAGCCGTCGGACGGCGACGTGCAGGGCTTCCGGTTCGCGGTGAGCGCCGACTCGAAGGACGCGACGCAGCCGCGCGGCAGCGCCGGCTTCGACGCGATCTGCGAGGACACTCCGGCCGATGGCGGCAAGAAGCGCGTCGCGCTCGTCATCGACTTCGGCACGGGGGTCGACGCCCCGTCGCCGGAGACCCCGCCGAAGCCGCGCACCGCGTGCGCGCGGGTCGCCGAGGACGCGACGAGCGCCGACGCGCTCGCCTCCGTCGCGAAGCCACTGCGCTACGACAGCAGCGCGATGCTGTGCGCGATCTCGGGCTACCCGAAGTCGGGCTGCGGCGAGCAGGTGTCCAAGGAGACCTCCGGCAAGACGCCCTCGACGCCCTTCGCGAAGGATTCCGCCTCGCAGTCCGACGGCGACGACGGCGGCCCCTCGGTCGGCCTCATCGCCGGTGTCGCCGTGGTCGTCGTGCTCGGCATCGCGGTCGGCGTGCAGGCCCGACGCCGACGCCGCTGACACATGACCGCCTCCCAGCTCCGCGCCCCTCGGGCGCACCGCTCCAACTCCCTGCACCCGGGCGCCTGGTGGATCTGGGCGCTCGGCCTCGGCACGGCCGCGTCCCGCACCACGAACCCGCTGCTGCTCGCGCTGCTGATCGGCGTCGCCGGATACGTGGTGACGGCGCGCCGCACGGAGGCACCGTGGGCGCGTTCGTACGGGGCGTTCGTGAAGCTGGCGCTGGTCGTGCTCGGCATCCGCCTGGTCTTCGCGACGCTGCTCGGCTCGGCGATCCCGGGCACGCACCTCCTTTTCACACTGCCCGAACTGCCGCTGCCGGACTGGGCGCAGGGGGTACGGATCGGCGGCCCGGTGACGCTCGAAGGCCTCGTCTTCGCGCTCTACGACGGCCTGAAGCTCGCCACCCTCCTCATCTGCGTGGGCGCCGCTAACGCGCTCGCCTCCCCGTCCCGGCTGCTCAAGTCACTGCCGGGCGCGCTGTACGAGGCCGGGGTCGCGGTCGTCGTGGCGATGACGTTCGCCCCGAACCTGGTCGCGGACGTCCGCAGGCTGCGGGCGGCGCGACGCCTGCGCGGCCGCCCGGACAGCGGCCTGCGCGGTCTGCTCCAGGTCGGCCTCCCGGTCCTCGAAGGAGCACTGGAGCGTTCCGTCTCACTCGCCGCCGCGATGGACGCACGCGGCTACGGCCGCACCGCCGAGGTGCCGCCCGCCGTGCGCCGCGCCACGGCCGCGCTCACGCTGGGCGGCCTCATCGGGGTGTGCGCGGGAACGTACGGCCTGCTCGCGGCCTCCGGATCCGGGTACGGGCTCCCGGTACTCCTCGCCGGGGTCGCCGCGGCGCTCGGCGGGCTCTGGCTCGGCGGGCGCCGCACGGTACGCACCCGCTACCGGCCCGACGTGTGGGGCGTACGGGCCTGGCTGGTCGCGGCGTCCGGTGCGGTGGCCGCGGCGGCGCTGATCTGGACCGGCACCCAGGACCCGGCGGCCCTCCAGCCGCCGGTGGTCCCGCTCGCGGCGCCGGAACTGCCGCTGTGGCCTGCGGCGGGCATCCTGCTCGGCCTGCTCCCGGCCTTCGTCGCACCCGCTCCCGACAGGCCGATTCCCGACAAGCCGACGGAGGCGTCGTCATGATCCGCTTCGAGAACGTCTCCGTGACCTACGACGGCGCGCCGCGCCCCACCGTCCACGGCATCCATCTCCACGTGCCCGAGGGCGAGTTGATGCTCCTCGCGGGCCCGTCGGGCGTCGGCAAGTCCACCCTCCTCGGAGCGGTGAGCGGCCTCGTCCCGCACTTCACCGGCGGCACGCTGTCCGGTCGCGTCACGGTGGCCGGCCGCGACACCCGCACCCACAAACCCCGCGAACTCGCCGACGTCGTCGGCACGGTGGGCCAGGACCCGCTCGCGCACTTCGTCACGGACACCGTGGAGGACGAACTCGCGTACGGCATGGAGTCGTTGGGCCTGTCCCCGCCGGTCATGCGGCGCCGCGTGGAGGAGACCCTCGACCTCCTCGGCCTCGCCGACCTGCGCGACCGCCCGATCTCCACGCTCTCCGGCGGCCAGCAACAACGCGTCGCGATCGGCTCCGTCCTCACGCCCCACCCCCAGGTCCTCGTCCTCGACGAACCGACATCCGCCCTCGACCCAGCAGCGGCGGAGGAGGTCCTCTCGGTCCTGCAACGCCTGGTCCACGACCTGGGCACGACGGTCCTCATGGCCGAACACCGCCTGGAACGCGTCATCCAGTACGCGGACCAGGTGGCGCTGCTGCCGGGTGCCGGTGAACCGTTGCTGGTGGGCGACCCGGCGGCGATCATGACCGTCTCCCCGGTCTACCCCCCGGTGGTGGGCCTGGGCCGCCTGGCGGGCTGGGACCCGTTGCCGCTGACGGTGAGAAACGCGAGGCGTGCGGCAAGCGGCTTGAAGGAACGACTGGCCGAGCGCCCATTTAAAGCCCCTGCGGCGCGCGAACCGCGAGGCCGGGCGAATCAAGCCCCGCCGGCGATTGAGGCGCGGGGTCCGGGGCAGAGCCCCGCGACCGCAACCACTCTGGCCGCAACCAAAAACCTGGGCGTACGCAGAGGCCGTATCGAGGCACTACGTCACATAGACCTCCAGGTCACCACCGGCGAGGTACTCGCCCTGATGGGCCGCAACGGCGCCGGCAAATCCACCCTCCTCTCAACCCTGGTCGGGCTGATCAAACCAACCTCCGGCACGGCCACCGTCAGCGGCACCGTCCCCCACAAGACCACCCCCCGCGACCTCATCCGCAAGGTGGGCCTCGTCCCCCAGGAACCCCGCGACCTCCTCTGCGCGGACACGGTCGCCGCGGAGTGCACGGCGGCGGACAAGGACGCGTCCGCCACCCCCGGCACCTGCCGCGGCCTGCTCACCGACCTGCTCCCCGGGATCTCCGACGACACCCACCCCCGCGACCTCTCCGAGGGCCAGCGCCTCACCCTGGCCCTGGCGATCGTGCTGACGGCGGCCCCGCCGCTGCTCCTGCTCGACGAGCCGACCCGCGGCCTGGACTACGCGGCCAAGTCCCGCCTCGTCGCGATCCTGCGGAACCTCGCGGCCGAGGGCCACGCCGTCGTCATGGCGACGCACGACGTGGAACTGGCGGCGGAGCTGACCCACCGCGTGGCGATCCTCGCGGACGGCGAGATCGTGGCGGACGGCCCCACCCCCGACATCGTCACGTCGTCCCCGTCCTTCGCCCCGCAGGTCGCGAAGATCCTGGCGCCGCAGCGCTGGCTCACGGTGTCCGAGGTCGAAGAGGCCCTGAAATGACATTCAAGCCGCGGGCCGGAGCCCCGGGGCCGCTCGACCGCCAGGCCAATCCGGTCCGCCTGGGCCCCCGCTCCATCGCCGCCCTGCTCCTGGTCAGCGCCGTGGGCATCGTCGGCATCGGCTGGCCGCTGATCACCGGGCCCGGGTCCGAGGTGAACGCGCACGCGCAGGACGCTCCCTGGCTGTTCGCGGCGCTGCTCGTGCTGCTGGTCGCCGTGGTGGCGGCCACGATCTCGGAGTCCGGCATGGGCCCCAAGGCGGTGGCGATGCTCGGCGTGCTGGCCGCCGCGGGGGCGGCCCTGCGTCCCATCGGGGCGGGCACGGCCGGGCTGGAGCCGATGTTCTTCCTGATGGTCCTGAGCGGCCGCGTCCTCGGCCCCGGCTTCGGCTTCGTCCTGGGTTCCCTCAGCATGTTCACCTCGGCGCTGCTGACCGGGGGCGTGGGGCCGTGGATGCCGTTCCAGATGCTCTCGATGGGCTGGTTCACGATGGGCGCGGGGCTGTTGCCGGGAGCGCACACCCTGCGCGGCGGGGCCGAGCGCGTGATGCTCGCCGCCTACGGCTTCCTCGCCGCGTTCGCGTACGGCACGCTCATGAATCTCGCGGGCTGGCCGTTCATGAACGCGCTGGCCTCCTCCGTGGCGTACCAGCCGGATGCCGCGCTGCACGAGAACCTCGTGCGCTTCCTCGCCTACTGCGCGGCCACGTCGCTCGGCTGGGACCTGGGGCGTGCCGCGCTCACCGTCGTCCTGACGCTGGTCGTCGGAGGCGCCGTCCTCAAGGCGCTGCGCCGGGCCACGAGGCGGGCAGCCTTCGAGGCCCAGGTCACATTCGACGAGCCGCGGGCGTGAGGCCACGCACATGACCCACGTCACGTACTAAGCGGGACCGTAGCCAGATGGGGCCCCTTCGCCCACTCCCCCCCCACCCGACACAACGGACATTTAACCCATAACCCATAGAGTCCGACTTCTCTTAGTAAAAGCGCACATTGCTTTCACTCCTCGGTCTTTGTTTCTGTGGAGCAACCGCAAGGCACTACGCCCTGCCACTCCCTGCCTCCCACGGAAGGTTCCGTTTTGACCGCCACGCTCCTGCGCCGCATTGCCACTCCGAAGAACGCCATCGCCGGTGTCACCCTCGCCGCCGCGACAACCGGTCTCCTCTTCGCATCGGCCCCGGCCCAGGCCGCGTCGACGTCGGGCTCGGCGAAGGCCATCGCCCAGCAGAAGATCTCGGACTCGGCCCAGTTCAGCTGCTTCGACAAGATCGTGTCCCAGGAGAGCGGCTGGAACCCGAACGCGACGAACGCCTCCACCGGTGCGTACGGCCTGGTCCAGGCGCTTCCGGCCAACAAGATGGCGTCGTCCGGTTCCGACTGGAAGACGAACCCGGAGACCCAGATCGACTGGGGCATCAAGTACATGAACGACCGCTACGGCAGCGCCTGCGGCGCGTGGAGCCACTGGCAGTCCAACGGTTGGTACTGAACCGGCACCGGCCCATTAAGCCCCCGCGCCTCAATCGCCGCAGGGGCTTAATTAGGGTTACAGCCGCTGGATGATCGTGCCGGTAGAGAGCGCCCCACCCGCACACATCGTAATGAGCGCGAACTCCTTGTCCCTGCGCTCCAGTTCATGCAACGCCGATGCAATCAACCGCGCTCCCGTCGCCCCCACCGGATGCCCGAGCGCAATCGCCCCACCGTTCACGTTCACCTTCTCCAGGTCCTGCTCGAAGACCTGCGCCCAGCTCAACACCACCGACGCGAACGCCTCGTTGATCTCGACGATGTCGATGTCCTTCAGGGACATCCCCGCCTTGCCGAGCACCGCCCGCGTCGCATCCACCGGCCCGTCCAGGTGGAAGTGCGGATCGGCCCCGACCAACGCCTGCGCCACGATCCGCGCGCGAGGCCGCAACTTGAGCGCCCGCGCCATCCGCTTCGACGCCCACATGATCGCGGAGGCCCCGTCGGAGATCTGCGAGGAGTTGCCCGCCGTGTGCACGGCCGTCGGCATCACCGGCTTGAGCTTCGCGAGGCCCTCCATACTCGTGTCACGCAGCCCCTCGTCACGGTCGACGAGCCGCCACATACCCTGCCCCGCGGCCTGCTCCGCCTCCGTGGTGGGCACCTGCACCGCGAACGTCTCGCGTTTGAAGCGCTCCTCGGCCCAGGCGGTGGCGGCCCGCTCCTGGGATATGAGACCGAGCGAGTCCACGTTCTCCCGGGTCAACTCCCGCTTGCGCGCGATGCGTTCCGCGGCCTCGAACTGATTGGGCAGGTCGACGTTCCACTCGTTGGGGAACGGCTTTCCCGGCCCGTGCTTGGACCCCGAGCCCAGCGGCACCCGCGACATCGCCTCGACACCGCACGAGATGCCGACGTCGATGACGCCCGCCGCGATCATGTTCGCGGTCATGTGCGAGGCCTGCTGCGAGGAGCCGCACTGACAGTCGACCGTCGTCGCGGCCGTCTCGTACGGCAGGCCCATCGTGAGCCAGGCCGTGCGCGCCGGGTTCATGGACTGCTCGCCTGCGTGCGTGACCGTGCCGCCGACGATCTGCTCGACGCAGTCCGGCTGGATGCCGGTGCGGCCGAGGAGTTCGCGATAGGTCTCGCCCAGCAGATAGGCGGGATGCAGATTGGCCAGCGCGCCGCCGCGCTTGCCGATCGGGGTGCGTACGGCTTCGACGATGACGGGCTCGGCTGCCATGACCTACGTCCTCTCCAGGATTCCCGGACCAGCACGATCTGCGCGCGCACGAAACTAGAACGCGTACCAGTTCTACTTGCAGTCTCATCGCCCTTACCCCCGGTACGCAAGGGGCGTGCACGCACAACGCACCGAACCAACACGACCGTGGGCCTTGCCACTTCTAGAACCCGTTATTACCTTCGCAGCGAGACCTGACGGATCGTCAGACCACTACGGGAGTGACCCCATGCCGTGCCCCGCGCTGCCCGACGGGTTCGACTTCACCGACCCCGACCTCCTCCAACACCGCATTCCCCACCCGGAGTTCGCCCAGCTCCGCCAGGCCGAACCGGTCCGCTGGATCCCGCAGGAACACGGCATATCCG
Source organism: Streptomyces sp. NPDC002790 (assembly GCF_040295505.1). Lineage (NCBI taxonomy): Bacteria > Bacillati > Actinomycetota > Actinomycetes > Kitasatosporales > Streptomycetaceae > Streptomyces > Streptomyces sp. NPDC002790. The sequence goes on from NZ_JBEOVM010000066.1 coordinate 12,067, forward strand.
GCTTCGACGACGCCGGCTACTGGGCCGTGACCCGGCACGCGGACGTCAAATACGTCTCCACTCACCCGGAGATCTATTCGTCCAACATCAACACCGCCGTGATCCGCTTCAACTCCTCGATCGAGCGCGACCAGATCGACGTACAGAAGATGATCATGCTGAACATGGATCCGCCCGAGCACACCCGGGTACGCCAGATAGTGCAGCGCGGGTTCACTCCGCGCGCCATCCGGTCCCTCGAGGAGAAGCTCCGCGACCGCGCCGGCGCCATCGTCGCCGAGGCGGTCCAACAGGCGGGCCCGGACGGCGCGTTCGACTTCGTCACGAACGTCGCCGTCGAGCTGCCGTTGCAGGCCATCGCCGAGCTCATCGGCATCGAGCAGAAGGACCGCTCCAAGGTCTTCGACTGGTCCAACAAGATGGTCGCGTACGACGACCCGGAGTACGCGATCACCGAGGAGATCGGCGCCGAGGCCGCCATGGAGATCGTCGGCTACGCGATGAACCTCGCGGCCGACCGCAAGAAGTGCCCGGCCAAGGACATCGTGAGCCAGCTGGTCGCGGCCGAGGACGAGGGCAACCTGTCCTCCGACGAGTTCGGCTTCTTCGTGATCCTGCTCGCCGTCGCCGGCAACGAGACGACCCGCAACGCCATCACCCACGGCATGCACGCCTTCCTCACCCACCCCGACCAGTGGGAGCACTACAAGCGGGAGCGCCCGAGCACCACGGCCGAGGAGATCGTGCGCTGGGCGACCCCGGTCGTCTCCTTCCAGCGGACCGCCACGCAGGACACCGAACTCGGCGGACAGAAGATCAAGGCGGGCGACAGGGTCGGCCTCTTCTACTCCTCCGCCAACCACGACCCGGAGGTCTTCGAGAACCCGGACACCTTCGACATCACCCGCGACCCCAACCCGCACCTCGGCTTCGGCGGCGGCGGCCCGCACTTCTGCCTCGGCAAGTCCCTGGCGATCCTGGAAATCGACCTGATCTTCAACGCCCTGGCCGACGCGGTACCGGATCTGCGTCTCGTGGGAGACCCCCGCCGCCTCCGCGCGGCATGGCTGAACGGCGTGAAGGAGCTTCAGGTCAGTACTTGACGAGGGGCGGCGGCATTCATTTTTGGAGCCCCGCACCTGGACGAGAGCCAGCGGGGTCCGGGGCAGCGCCCCGCGACCGCAACACCGGCGCAGCCAAAGAGGCCCTCGGCCCCGACAACAAATACGTAAGCCCAAACCCAACCCCCACCACACCCGCCCCACCCACCGCATCCAGCACCCAATGGTTCCCCGTGGCAACAATCGCGGACACCGTGCACAACGGATGAACAAGCCCAAGCGCCTTCATCCACCACTTCGGGGCGAGCGCCAGGATCACGACGCCGCACCACAACGACCACCCGAAGTGCAGCGACGGTATCGCCGCGTACTGGTTGGTGACCGCGGTGAGCGTCCCGTAGTCCGGCTTGGAGAAGTCCTGCACGCCGTGGACCGTGTCGATGAAGCCCAGCGTGGGCATCAGGCGCGGCGGCGCGAGCGGGTACAGCCAGAAGCCGACGAGGGCCAGGACGGTCGCGAAGCCGAGGGAGGCGCGCGCCCAGCGGTAGTCCGCGGGGCGGCGTACGTAGAGGACCGCGAGGACGGTCAGCGGCACCACAAAGTGAAAGGACGTGTAGTAGAAGTCGAAGAAATCGCGGAGCCATCCGACCGAAACCACCGCATGGTTCGCCCAGTGCTCGACGTCGATGTGCAGGAACCGCTCCAGCGCGTACACCTGCGCCCCGTGCTCCTCGGCGCGCGGCCTGCCGCCCGCCGCGGCGATCCTGACCTGTTGGTACGCGGAGTATCCGACGCGGATCAGGAGCAGTTCGAGCAGCAGGTTGGGGCGGGCGAGCGCGCGCCGCCACACCGGTAGCAGCGGCACCCACGCCCAGCGCGCGGGGGCCGGCTCCGTATGGATGGTGGGGCGCGTGGCCCCGAAGGCCGGGTCGGTGCGCCGCAGGAACGGGACGGCGCAGGCCGCCGCGAGCACGGCGACCAGGACGAGGTTGTCCCGCAGCGGCGCGAGCACCGGCATCTGCGGCAGTATCGCGGAGGCCGGGAGCGTCATCACCAGGACGACGGCGACGGGCCACACCGCCCGGTCGGCGGTCTTGGCCCCCACGCGGCCGACCACCGCGAGCAGTACCCACAGCAGCTGGTGCTGCCAGGTCGTCGGGGACACGGCGACCGCGACGCAGCCGGTGACCGCGACGGCGAGCAGCAGTTGCCCGTCGCGCGCGTACGCGATGGAGCGGCGCAGGCCGAGCACGGCCACGGCGGCGCCAAGCGCCAGGAACAGGGCGATCTCGAGGGGCCCGGCGAGGCCGAAGCGCAGCAGCATGCCGTGCAGCGACTGGTTGGCGGTCGCGGCCGGATCGGCGGCGAGGCCGGTGCCGGCCACATGGTGCACCCAGTACGTCCACGAGTCCTGCGGCATCGCGAGCCAGGCGATACCGGTGCCCGCGACGAAGGTGGCCCCCGTCGTGGCGGCGGCGCGCCTGCGGCCGGTGAACCAGAGAAGCGGGGCGAACAGCAGCACGGTCGGCTGGAGTGCGGCGGCGGCGCCGATCAGTGCGCCGGACGCCACCTGTCCGCGCACCGCGAAGCAGCCGAGCAGCACGAGGAGGACCGGCAGGATGCTGGTCTGGCCGAGGGTGAACGCGTTGCGCACCGGCAGCGACAGCATGAGCAGGCTGATCGCGACGGGCGCCGCGAACTGCGCCGTACGCCGGGACACGGGCGGCGGCAGGGCGCGCGCGGCGACCACGCCGAGCGCGACGACAAGGGCCAGCGAGCCGAACGTCCAGCCCCAGCCGAGTACCTGCTCCGCCGCGCGCGCGAGCGGCTTGAGGACGAGCCCCGCGAACGGCGGCCCGGTGAACCGGTCGGGCGCGTCGTACAGCGAGCCGCTGACATGAAGCACCCCTTCGGGTCCGACCCAGGTCTCCAGATCGGTGAGGCGCTCACCCGGAGGAGCGCTCAGCACCGCCACGAGTTGACGCGCGCCGAGTACGGCCGCGATCAGCCACAGGCCGGCGCGCAGCACGCCGAGCCGCCCCGCCACCTGATCCGTGGATCCCGGCGCCACCCCTCCACGTTCCGCGTTCGCCACGCCTTTCGGACCTCCCGCTCAACTCGGCCGGTTCACCGACATACACCGCACATCCGGTAAGACGCAGGCAACTGCTCCTTCACCTGTCTGTCCACCGGGATTTGGCGGTAGGAAGTGTCTTCGGCCACTTTGTCCAGGCCTTCACACGCGCGGTTTCGCGACATAGATCACAAGAATTTGCATCAGCACCGTGCGAAGGCTTTGGCATTCCCCCAGGCCGGAGGGGGTTTCCTCACGGTGTGGAGTTCACCGAACACTACCCGTAGTAGGCGCGGACGCCCCTATGGTCGATGAGTCGGCCGTTCCCCGTGAACGGCCGTTGCTCTTGTCCCCCACGAAAGGAAGGCGAAGGACCCGTGTCCAGCGCCACTTCCATCGCCCCCGGTACCGGCCGGTCCGCCGCCCCCACGGCGGACCGCATCTCATCCGAGCCCACCACCACCGACCCCTCGCTGGTCAAGCGTGCGGTCAAGGCGGCAGCCCTCGGCAACGCGATGGAGTGGTTCGACTTCGGCGTCTACGGCTACCTGACCGCGACGCTCGGGCACGTCTTCTTCCCCTCGGCATCGAGCACGGCGCAGGTCCTGTCCACGCTCGGCACCTTCGCCGCCGCCTTCCTCGTGCGCCCCCTCGGCGGCGCCTTCTTCGGCCCGCTCGGCGACCGCATCGGCCGTCAGCGCGTCCTCGCCATCACCATGATCATGATGTCGGCGGGCACCTTCGCGATCGGCCTGATCCCGTCGCACGGCGCCATCGGCATCTGGGCGCCGGTGCTGCTGATCGTGGCCCGCATGGTGCAGGGCTTCTCGGCCGGTGGTGAGTACGGCGGCGCCTGCACGTTCATCGCCGAGTACGCGCCGGACAAGCGCCGCGGCTTCTTCGGTTCATTCCTGGAGCTGGGCACGAACGCCGGTTACGTCGCCGGTGCCGCCCTCGCGACGGTGCTCACGACGACGATGGCCTCCGACGACCTCTACAGCTGGGGCTGGCGCATCCCGTTCCTGATCGCGGGCCCGATCGGCCTGGTCGGTCTCTACGTCCGGATGAAGCTGGAGGAGACCCCGGCGTTCCAGAAGCTGGCGGACGAGGCCGAGGCGAAGGAGAAGTCCTTCCCGAAGCCGAGGCTCAAGGAGATGTTCGTCGGCAACGCGCGGCCGATGTTCCTGTGCATCGCGCTGGTCCTGGTCTTCAACGTGACCGACTACATGCTGCTCTCCTACATGCCGACGTTCCTGAGCGAGGAGCTGAACTACGACGCCACGCACGGCACGCTGATCCTGATCGGCGTGATGCTGCTGATGATGGTCGTGCAGCTCCCGATGGGTCTCGCCAACGACCGCTTCGGCCACCGCTGGGTGATCGGCATCGGCTGCGTCGGCTTCCTCGCGCTGTCCGTCCCCGCCATCCTGCTGATCCAGCAGGGCTCCACGTGGGCGATCGCGTTCGGCCTGGCCGCCCTCGGCCTGCTGCTCGTCACCTTCACCTCGTCGATGCCCTCGACGCTGCCCGCGCTGTTCGAGACAAAGGTCCGCTACGGCTCCCTGGCCGTCAGCTTCAACCTGTCCGTCTCGATCTTCGGTGGTACGACGCCGCTGGTCGTGGCCTCCCTCATCGCGGCCACGGGCAACCTGATGATCCCGGCGTACTACATGATGGCCGCGGCCGTCATCGGCGGTATCGCGGTGTGGCGCATGAAGGAGTCCGCGGGCAAGCCGCTGCCGGGCTCACCGCCCGCCGTCTGACGCGGTGGCCTACGGGGGTTCGTGACCGAAGCCGACGTGCACGCTGCGCGGCCCGCTCCGGTCGGCCACGAGCACCTCGCCCCAGGAGCCGCGCGGCAACGTCGCCACCCCGCCGTACGGGACGAGCTGCCCCATCCCCTCCAGCTGCGGCCCGAACCGCACCCGCACCTCGGAGGCGGGGTCGTCCTGCGAGCCGCGCAGCCAGAACAGGACCCACTCGCCTTCCGGTCCGCACCGGAACTCCAGGTGCACCCGCGACACGAACAGCCAGTCCTCCGGGGTCACCAGTCGGCACACGCTCGCGTCGCGGCCGACCCGCAGCACGGCTCCCGGCTCGCTCCGGGCGTCGGCCATGGCCATCGCGGCCGTCGCCCCCTCGTCGCCACCGGCCATGGTGGCCATGGTCAGTTCGAGCACCGCGCTCCCCCCACCACTGTCGCGCGTCCGTCGCTCGCAGCCTATGGCGCCCCGATCCGCTCTGGGACACTTGCGTCATGACCGAACGCAAACCGCCCGGAGTCAGCTTCGAGTCATTCGTCGACAAGCAGATCCGAGACGCGGAACGACGCGGGGACTTCTCCTCGCTGCCCGGCGCCGGCAAGCCCCTGGATTCCTCGGCCGACACCACGTACGACGAGAACTGGTGGATCAAGGGAAAGCTGGCCCGCGAGAGCTTCTCCGTCCTGCCGCCCTCGCTCGCGCTGCGCAAGGAGGCCGAGGACACCCTGGCGGCGCTGCCGAAGGCCCCGTCGGAGCGCGTCGTACGCCGCATGATCACGGAACTCAACGACAAGATCCGCGACATGATGTTCAAGCCGCCGCCAGGACCCCCGCTCGGCCTGAAGCCGTACACGGCCGAGGAGATCGAGGAACTCGTGCGGGAGTGGCGGGAGGCGCGGGAGACGCGGCCGGGGCGCGAGTCGCCCTGAGAGGTCGCTGAGGCACGATGGACGCATGAGCATCGTAAAGATCAACGCCCTCACCGTTCCCGAAGAGCAGCGGGAAGTCCTCGAGAAGCGCTTCGGCGCTCGGGCCGGGTCCGTCGAGAACTCCGACGGGTTCGAGTGGTTCGAGCTGCTGCGCCCGATCGAGGGCACCGACCAGTACCTCGTCTACACGCGCTGGCGCGACGAGGCCGCCTTCCAGGCCTGGATGGAGGGGCCCATGAAGGCGGCCCACCAGGGTCCGCAGGGCGGCGACCGGCCGAAGCCGGCCGCGAGCGGGTCCACGGTGTGGTCGTTCGAGGTGGTCCAGCAGGCGGCGCCGAAGACCGCGTAACGCCTCCGGCGCGGCGCCTGTGTCCGCGTGCCGGCTCAGAGCCTCAGCAGGCGCTCCGCCGTCTCCCGGTAGTCGCGGAGCGCGATGCGGAGTCGCTCGGTGTCCTCCGTCGAGCCCTGCCAGGACGTGCGCAGGGTGTGGCGGTGGCCGGCGAGTGTTTCGGTGAGGCGGGCCGTCAGGTCCTCCAGGACGTGGTCGGCCTCCTCCACGGCGGCACGCGGCTCGTCGACGAAGCCGGTGAGCGCGTGCCGCAGGCGACCTTCGAGCGCGTCGCGCTCACCCGTGGGGAAGAGCCCTGAGCGCCCTCCGGCACGTGCCCCGCCCCCGGGGCCGACCTGGCCACCCGCCGCCGGGTCACTGTCACGGTCCGCCGCGAAGTCCGCCTCGCGGCCCACGTCACGGCCCGCTTCGGGGGGCGCCATGGCGTCGGCGTGACGGCCGGCCGTGCGGTTCGCCATGGGGTCCGTGTCGCGGCCGGTCCCGCGGTCCGCGTCAGGGGCCGCCAGGGGATCCGCCTCGCGGCCCGCCTGCCGGTCCGCCTTGGGGTCCAGCGCGATCCCCTTGTCGACCCCGTCGGCCTCGGCCCGTCGAATGTCCGTCATGGCCCTCAACTCCCCTTCGCCAGACGCCCCTTGAAGACGCCGTGCCGCTTGTTCCGGTGTTGGTGCGCGGGCCCGTCCGTGGTGCGGGCGCGGGCCGTCGCGCGGTCCGGGCCGACGAGTTCGTCGAAGAGCGGCCGCGCCTCGACCATCGCCTCGCGCAACTCCTCCGTACCGGCCCTGCTCGCGTCCGCGCGGCCCGTGCGGGCGTGCGCCGCGAGGTGCACGCGCCGGTAGCCGTGCACGTGCGGGCCGTGGTGGACGGAAAGCGCGTCGAGCTGCTCGTCGTAGCGGCCGCCGTCCGGGAAGCCGCGCTCGTGCGCCAGGTCGGCGAGGAGCAGATCCGCCTCGGCGACGGCGACGTCCGGGGACTCGACGAAGCGTTCCTGGGCGTCGGCCCAGCGCGCCAGATAGCGCTCGCGGGCGACGGGATCCAGCGGCTGCTCACGCAGCGCCCCGTGCCGGCGCACGCGCTCCGCCAGCTCCCGGTCCGCGGCCTTGGTGTCACCGTCGTGCCGCGCCACGGCCCGCTCGTACTCGGGCCCGAACCTGCGCCGCAGCCCGCGCCCGCCACGGGGCGCGGTCCGCGCGGCGAAGAACCCGGCCGCGACCACGATCACGACGCCCACCACGATCAGAGCGATGATCAAGCCTGTGGACATGACTGCCTTCCCTCAACTATGGCTGTTGCAGGCCGGGTTGCCCTGCCCGGCCACCTGAAACCGATCCAGGCCCACCGAGGCTGCCGCCCACACCACGGGGCTGCGCCCCGGACCCCGCCGGCTCTCGTCCCACGGCGGGGCTAAATCTGTTGCGCCCGGCCGCCCCACCGGCCTCACCATGTCCCATGACCACCACGTCCTGGGCCATCGGCCCCGAGCCGTACGACTCCCCCGCAGCGGCAGCGCTCTGGCGCGCGTACTACACGGAGGTGAGCGACCGCTGGTATCTGCTGCACGAGGGGCACGCGACGGACCCGGCCGAGCTGGAGCGGGAGGTCGCCGCCGTGTCCGGCAGTGAACTGGAGCCGCCGCGCGGCCAGTTGCTGCTCGCGCGGTACGCGGGCGAGCCCGCGGGGACGGCGGGCGTACGGCTCGTGGACGCGGCCACGGCCGAGCTCACGCGTGTCTACGTACGCGAGGAGCTGCGCGGCAAGGGTGGCGCCGCACTCCTGGTGGCCGCCGCCGAGGACGCGGCCCGCGCGCTCGGCGCCACCGCGATCCGCCTCGACACCCGCGACGACCTGGTGGAGGCGCGGTCCCTGTACGCGCGGCTCGGCTACGAGGAGACGGCGCCGCACAACGACGACATCTACGCCGAGCACTGGTTCAGGAAGCCGCTGGCGCCGCCCCCGCCCCCGCCGCCGCGTGCGGCCGCTCCTCGTCCGAGCCGCACATCTCCCTGTTGAGGTCGGAGACGAGCTGGACGAGGTCGCGGGGGCGGTCCGGGCCCCACCAGTCGCCGAGCAGTTCGGCGAGGGACTCCTCGCGGGCCCGCGAGAGGCGTTCGGCGACCGCGCGGCCCTCGTCGGTGAGGATCAGGTCGGGGCCCTCGCGCACGGCGAGGCGGCGCTCCTCGACCTGCCGGGCCGCGTCGATGATCACGGGCAGCGGGATCGCCGTGTACTCGGCGAGCACGCCCGGCTCCGCCCACCCGTTGCGGTGGGTGCGCAGGACCAGCCAACTCGCCGCGGGCAGCAGGTCGTAGCCGGCCTTGGCGGTGATTTTCTCGTACACCTCGCGGCGCCCCTCGCGGCTGCCGAGCGTGGACAGGGCGCGCACCGCCTCGTCGTACGAGGAGCGCTGGACGGGGTTGCTGGCGAGCGTCTCGGTGACGTCGGGCGCGGTGACGGAGCCGCGCAACGGGTCCTCGTGCAGCAGCAGCGCGAGCGCGAAGGCAAGCAGCGTGACCGGGACCGCGTAGAGGAAGACGTCGGTGATGGACGTGGAGTAGGCGTGGACGACCGGCGCCCGGACTTCCGGCGGGAGCGCGGCGATGCCGCGCGGGTCGGCGCCGAGCGAGTCCGGGGTGACGCCCGGCGGCAGCTGCCGTCCGGAGAGGGCGTCGCCGAGCCTGCTGCCGAGATGGTTCGCGAAGACGGTGCCGAAGATCGCCACACCGAACGAGGCGCCGATGGAGCGGAAGAACGTGGCACCCGATGTGGCCACGCCCAGGTCCTCGTACGGGACGGCGTTCTGCACGATCAGGACCAGGACCTGCATGACGAGGCCGAGGCCCGCGCCGAAGACGAAGAAGTACAGGCTCATGACGCCCGTGGCCGTGTACTCGTCCATGTTGTGCAGGAGCAGCAGCCCGACCAGGGTGATGGCCGTGCCGGCGACCGGGAACATCTTCCAGCGCCCGGTGCGGCTGACGACCTGCCCGGACAGGGTGGTCGACAGCAGGAGGCCGAAGACCATCGGGAGCATGTGCACGCCCGACATGGTCGGCGTGACGCCCTGCACGACCTGGAGGAACGTCGGCAGGTACGTCATCGCGCCGAACATCGCGAAGCCGATGACGAAGCTGATGATCGCCGACAGGGTGAAGGTCCTGACCCGGAACAGGCGCATCGGCAGGACCGGTTCCCGCGCCCTGAACTCGACGAACACGAAGGCCACCCCGAGGGCGACGCCCAGGATCGCGAGACCGATGATCTGCGGCGAGCCCCAGGCCCACGTCGTGCCGCCGAGCGAGGCGACCAGGACGAGGCAGGTGGCGACGGAGGCGACGAGGAACGTGCCGAGGTAGTCGATGCGGTGCTTGGTGGAGCGGACCGGGATGTGCAGGGCCCCGGCGATCACGAGGAGCGCGACGACGCCGATCGGCAGATTGACGTAGAAGACCCAGCGCCAGCTCAGGTGCTCGGTGAACAGCCCGCCGAGCAGCGGCCCGAGGACGCTCGTCGCACCGAAGACGGCGCCGAAGAGTCCTTGGTACTTGCCTCGTTCACGCGGCGAGACGATATCGCCGACGATCGCCATGGACAGCACCATCAAACCGCCGCCGCCCAGGCCCTGCAGGGCGCGGAAGCCGATCAACTGGCCCATGTTCTGCGAGAGTCCGCAGAGCGCCGAGCCCACCAGGAAGATGAGGATGGCGAGTTGGAAGAGCTTCTTGCGCCCGTACTGGTCGCCGAGCTTTCCCCACAGCGGGGTCGCCGCCGTCGCGGCGAGCATGTACGCGGTGACGACCCAGGACAGATGCTCCAGGCCGCCCAGATCGCTGACTATGGTCGGCAGGGCCGTCGACACGATCGTCTGGTCGAGCGAGGCCAGCAGCATCCCGAGCAGCAGCGCGCCGATCGACACGAGGACGCCGCCGGGCTTGGCGCCTTCCCTGGACGCGGCGGGCGCTCCGCGACCGCTGTCCCCGGGCCCCACGCTCTCGATGTCCTGGCTGCTCATGACCGCCTCCGAAGCCGGCCCGGCACGCACGCGGCCGGGTGCTTGGTACTTCCCATCCTGGTAGGTGTGACCAGGTTTGGCCTGTTGAGTCGTGCGGCGCTCGAAGTTTTACGCGGTGGTGTCCGGTAACGGTGTGCGCACGGGCGCTGACGAGGGTTTATGCGACCGGCGCTGCGGGCGGGGCCCGTGGGTCTGCATAATGCGCCCATGCGACCTGGCGGGGGGCCGGGGCGTGCGGAGGGGGTTCGGCAGCGGTGAGTGAAGAACGTCGTACGTGTCCGGAGTGCGGGGCCGTGGTGGGTCCCGATGGCGCGCCGTCCTGCGGCTGCGAGCCGGAAGCCTTCGCTCCGCTCCGTGTCCGCCCCTACGTCTCGCTGTCGGAGCCCTCGCAGCCGACGCCGCCGCGGGCCGCCGACCCGTACGCGTATCCGCCGCCGCCCGCGCACACCCCGGACGACGACTCCGACGAGGGGCCGGATCCGGACGAGCCGGCCAAGCACGGCCGGATGCTGCTGCTCTCCGCGGTCACGGGCGTGCTGAGTGTGGCGACCCTGGTGACGGTGCTGATCACGTCGCCGGGCGACGAAGGGGCCTCGGCCTCCGACACCACGGCCGCGAGGGCGACGGCGATGACGCTCGCCCCGTCCCGCCCGGCGGCCCCCACCACACGCTCCGCGTCCCCGTCGGCGAAGGGCTCCCCGTCCACCTCGCCCTCACCCACGCACTCCCGGACGGTCACGGCGTCGCCCACCCCGACCCGCGCGAAACCCGACACACAGCGCAAGGAACGCAGAAGCCCGTCCCCTTCGACTTCCCGCACGACGTCGACGACACCGACGGGGCCGACGACCCTACGCCGGGGCGACAGGGGCCACGAGGTCGCCGAACTCCAGTGGCGCCTCAAGCAGTTGAACCTCTACGTAGGCGAAATCACCGGCACCTTCGACAACCCCACAGAAACATCGGTCGGCACCTACCAGTACTCCCGCGGCATCACTACCGACAAGCACGGCCAATACGGCCCGTCGACGCGCACGGCTCTTGAGCGGGAAACGGGTGGGCAACGGGGCCGCGGGCACGGGTAGCCGAAACACGGGTAGCGCGCAACCGTGAGTAGCCGAAACCCGCACTGGGGCTCAACCTCTGTGCCCCAGTGCGTACGTCACCCGAGGTGCAGCTCGATCTCCCCGTCGGCAAGAACCTGAACCCGTACGGCCGTCAGATCCGGCACACATACGGTCGCCCCCTGCGCCACGGCCCTGGCCCCAACCCCCACGACCCGCATCCCCGCGGAGCGCCCCGCCGCGATTCCCGCCCCCGAGTCCTCGAACACCACACAATCCGCCGGATCCACCCCCAGCTCGGCCGCCCCCTTCAGGAACCCCTCGGGATCGGGCTTGCTGGCCCCCACGTTCTCCGCGGTCACCCGCACCGCGGGATACGCGAGCCCCGCCGCCCCCATCCGCGCCGTCGAGAGCGCGAGGTCGGCCGAGGTGACGAGGGCGTGCGCGACGCCGCCCGCGACCAGCGACTCCAGGAACCGCGGAGCGCCCGGCACGGCGACGACGCCGTCCACGTCCGAGGTCTCCTCGGCGAGCATGCGCGCGTTGTCCGCGTAGTTCTCCGCCATCGGCCGCTCGGGGAGCAGCTCGGCCAGCGTGGCGTGGGCCTGGCGGCCGTGCGCGACGGCGAGGACCCGCTCGGCGTCGAATCCGTGGGCGTCCGCCCAGCGCCGCCAGATCCGCTCGACGACGGCGTCGGAGTTGACGAGGGTGCCGTCCATGTCGAGGAGGAGTGCGCGCGCCTTGAGAACAGTGGGCACCGTGGGCGTGGCCGTCATCGGCGGGCTCCAGACCTGCGGAGGCGTAAGAGGAACAAGGCGGCCCCGCCCGCTGGTCAGGGTTGAACGGGCGGGTGCCACTTTGTTTCTTCACGATACAAAAACTCCCCCGAAGATCGCCACCCGCCCCCTCCCACCACGCCGACACCCCTCTCCGCCGCTGCTCAGCGCGTCGTCGGCGGCGAGGACGGGAACGTCTTCGTGTACGGATTCGGCAGCCCCGGCGGCGCGATCAGCGCGACCTGCGGAGCTCCGGGCTGCGGCACCGGCGGGGTCATCTGCGCCTTCTGGACCCGTGGCGGTCCGGTCTGCTCGGCGAGGGCCTGGTCCATGTTGACGAGGCCGGTCTTCTCCAGGACCTCCATGTGGTCGCGCACGACGTCGTTGGCCTCGTTCGCGAGCCGCCGTATCTCGGCGTTCTGGGTGGTGGCCCGGATATTGCTGATGGCCGGGAAGATCTGCCCGTGCGTCACGCGCATGATGTTCGACGCCGTGGAGTCGAACTCCTTGTCGCGCTTGGACTCCACAGTTGCCACGAACTGCTGCTGTTGCGGCGTGGGTTGATTGGGCAGGGTGATGCCCAGATCCTGGGAGATCTTGCGGCAACTGGCGTCCAGCAGGGAGTGCCCGACGACGAGGTGCTGCCCGGCCGTCTTCATCTCCGGCGTCGTGCCCCGCTTCAACACCTCCTGGCCCAGGGGGAATTCCCACAGGCCCGCCGACCTGACCTTGACCACGAAGTCCCGGTCGGCCTCGGTGAGCGGGCCCCAGCGGGTGCTGCCGACGACGCGCGCCTGCGTCGTGGTGGTGTTCTGCACGCCGAGCATGGCGGGATAGGCCAGGGCCGAGACGGTCACGATCAACGCGCCGATCACGAAAAGGTTTCCGGCCGTGGAGCGCGAGAGTCGCATGGTGCCTCCAGTCGCGAACGAGGGACACCGGAAGGTACGGACGCGGACCCCGGTCCGATCAGCGCTCGGCGAAAATTCCCCTCGTTCTTTTTCGCGCCCGGCCCCGGTCAACTCGCGTTTTGCCGGGACTACTTGTGATCGACCCCCTCGCCCGCCACCATATTGACGCGACCCTGCCATGCCAGGCGCCCCACAGCACACGGTGCGGCAGGCCCTCGACCTCGTAACTCCACCCCCACATCAAGGGAGTTCACATGCGCCCCACCTCGACCTCGCGCCGCATACGCCCGGTCTACGCGCGTCGATCCTCGTTCGCCGCGGCCGCCACCGGCGTCACCGCGCTCGCCCTGCTGCTCGCCACGCCGTCCGCCCAGGCCGCGCCGCCCACCCCCGTCAGCGCCGCCACCGCCCGTACGTACCTCGGCGAGCTGACGGAGAAGGCGGAAGGTTCCTCCGACGGCTACAGCCGCGAGAAGTTCCCGCACTGGATCACCCAGTCCGGCACGTGCAACACCCGCGAGGAAGTCCTCAAGCGCGACGGAAAGGACGTCGAGACGGGCTCCGACTGCGCGGCGACATCGGGGAGTTGGTACTCCGAGTACGACGGCGAGACCTGGACGGCCTCCAGCGACGTCGACATCGATCACATCGTCCCGCTGTCCGAGGCGTGGAAGTCGGGCGCGAACTCCTGGACCAACGACGAGCGCCAGGGTTTCGCCAACGACCTGACCCGGCCGCAGCTCATGGCGGTCACCGACAACGTCAACCAGTCCAAGGGCGACAAGGACCCCGCCGAGTGGATGCCCTCGCGCACCGAGTACACCTGCACGTATCTGCGGATGTGGGTCCAGGTGAAGCACCACTACACACTCAGCGTCGACCCGGCGGAGAAGTCGGCGATCCAGTCGGGACTCAGCGGCTGCTGAGCACATAGCGCCTGGCTTGCCGGAACCACCCCGCCCACCTCCGACGTTCCGTACCGTACGGTGCCGGAGCGTCGGAGATTCGAGCGGAGGCGATCACGTGGCAAGGCTGCGCCTTGGACCACTGCTGCGGTACGTGGACGAGGGGACGGCGACGGTATGGGTCGAGGCGAGCCGACCCTGCGTCGCCGAGGTGCGCTGCGCGGACGGCGCGTCGGGCAGCGCGCCCACGTTCCAGGTCGACGGGCACCACTACGCGCTGATCCCTGTCACCGGGCTCACTCCCGGCACGGAGACCACGTACGAGGTGATCCTCGACGGCGGTGGCCCCGTGTGGCCACTGCCGGAATCCCCTTACCCGGCCAGCACCATCCGCACCCCGGCGTACGACTCCGGGGACCCGGTCCGCGTCACCTTCGGCTCCTGCCGCTGGGCGGCACCTCCCGCCGCCGAGCACGATCCGGTGGGCCCCGACGCCCTCGACACCCTGGCCGCCCGCATCGCCGCGGACCCGGCCGCCGAGCGCCCCGACGTCCTCGTACTCCTCGGTGACCAGGTCTACGCGGACGAGACCTCACCGGCGACGCAGGCGTGGCTCGCGCGCCGCCGCGACCTGTCGGAGCCTCCCGGCACGGAGGTCGCGGACTATCAGGAGTACACGCACCTCTACTACGAGTCGTGGCTCGACCCGGAGGTCCGCTGGCTGCTCTCCACGGTCCCCAGCTGCATGATCTTCGACGATCACGACCTGATCGACGACTGGAACACCAGCGCCGCCTGGCTCGCCGACATGCGCGCGGTCCCGTGGTGGCGCGAGCGGCTGCTCGGCGGCCTGATGTCGTACTGGGTGCACCAGCACATAGGCAACCTCTCCCCTGCCGACCTCGCCAAGGACCCCGTCTACGAGGCGGTCCACGCGACCCCCGACGGCACGGACGCCCTGCGGGAGTTCGCCGCCCGCGCGGACACCGAACCGGACTCCGTCCGGTGGAGCTACCGCCGCGACTTCGGCCGCGTACGGCTGCTGATGGTGGACACCCGGGCGGCCCGCGTCCTCGACGAGCAGAACCGGGCGATGCTCTCCTCCGGCGAGGCGAAGTGGCTGCGCGAGGCCGCCCTCGCGGACCACGGCACGTACGACCACCTCCTCATCGGCACGTCGCTGCCGTGGCTGCTCCCGCACCTCATCCACGACGCCGAGGGGTGGAACGCGGCGCTGTGCCGGGGCGAACGGGGGCCGCGCTGGGCGCGGTTCGGGGAAAAACTGCGGCGCAGGGCGGACCTGGAGCACTGGGCGGCGTTCCCCAAGTCCTTCAACGCGCTCGCGGACCTGATCGCCGAGGCCGGCTCGGGCGACGCCGCCCCGGCGACCATCTCGGTCCTCTCCGGCGACGTCCACCACGCGTACGTCGCCGAGCCGACCTGGCCCGCGGGCGTGGCGGCACCGAGCGCCCACGTCCTCCAACTCACCTGCTCCCCGGTGCACAACTCCGTCCCCGCCTCGATACGCGTCGGCTTCCGCTTCGGCTGGAGCCGCTTCGGCCGGGCCCTCGGCCGCCGCTTCACCCGCCACGCCCGCGCAGGCACTCCGCGCATCGCCTGGCGCCGGACGGTTGGCCCCTGGTTCGGGAACCAGCTGATGACCCTGACCCTGCGGGGTCGGAGGGCGGATCTGTCGCTCGACCAGGCGGATCCCCGGCGGGGCCTGATCCGGGCAGACGAACGCCACCTGACGTAGCCGCCCACGGCCACGGCCGCCCGCCCCCACGCCACGGGGCTCCGCCCCGGACCCCGCTGCTCAATCGCCGCAGGGGCTTGAAATGCACATACCTCCGCACCGGCTTGAAAGGCCTGCTCAATCGCCGCAGGGGCTATTTATAGCCCCGCCGGCGATTGAGGCGCGGGGTCCGGGGCGGAGCCCCGTGGCGTGAGGACGGTGGGCCAGCACCGTCCGACGACCCCACCCCGCCCCGGGGTGACACCGACCACACCCCCACTGGTCTGCACCACTCCCGGCAGGGAAACGGCATGATGATCCCACCCACCCGCTTCCCAGCAGCCCCACATGCCTCGGGAGTCCCACCGTGCCCGTCCCCCACCCCGAGCACCCCCCGCTCACCGTCGCCCTCGTCGGCGCGGGCCCCCGCGGCACCAGCGTCCTGGAACGCCTCACCGCCTCGGCGGACGAACTCCTCCCGCCCGGGACCCGGCTCACGGTCCACGTGATCGACCCGCACCCACCGGGCGCCGGCGCCGTCTGGCGCACGGACCAGGCGCCGGAACTCCTCATGAACACGGTCGCCTCCCAGGTCACCCTGTTCACCGACGAAAGCGTCGACTGCTCGGGCCCGATCCACCCGGGCCCGAGCCTCTACGAATGGGCCCTGCGGCACGACACCCCGCTCGACCCCGACGCGTACCCCACCCGCGCCCAGTACGGGCGCTACCTGCGCTGGGTGTACGCGGAGACGGTCGCCGCCGCCCCCGCCTGCGTAGAGGTCGTCCCGCACACCACCCGCGCCACCCGCCTCGACGACACCGAGAGCGGCCTCCAGTCCCTCACCCTCGCCGACGGCCACCGCCTCACCGGCCTGCACGCGGTCGTCCTCGCCCAGGGCCACCTGCCCGCCGTCGCCGCCCCGGCCGAGCTCAACCTCGCCGAGTACGCCCGGCGGCACGGCCTGCGCCACCTCCCGCCCGCCAACCCGGCCGAGCTCGACCTGAGCCCCCTGGCCCCCGGCGAACCCGTCCTCCTGCGCGGCCTCGGCCTCAACTTCTTCGACCACATGGCCCTGCTGACGCAAGGCCGCGGCGGACGCCACATCCGTACGGCCGACGGCGGCCTGCGCTACGTCCCTTCGGGCAACGAGCCCCGCCTGTACGCGGGTTCACGCCGCGGCATCCCGCACCAGGCGCGCGGCGACAACGCCAAGGGCGCGTACGGCCGCCACCAACCCGCCGTACTCACCCCCGACTTGATAGCCGGGTTCCGCAAGCGTGCCGACTCCGGCGACGCCCCCGACTTCCTCGCCGACATATGGCCGCTGGTCGCGAAGGAGGTCGAGACGGTCTACTACGAGACGCTCCTGCGGGCACGGGCACTCCCGCGAACCACGGCCCCCCACCCCCGCACCGCCGGTTCCTTCCGCGCGCGCTTCCTCGACACACCTCACCGATCCCGCCAAGAGGCCGCCGTTCTCGGCGAGTTCGGGATACCTGAGGACCTTCTGTGGTCCTGGGACCGCGCCTCCCGCCCCGCCTCGGGCCGCACGTACACCTCTCCCGCCACATGGCGCGCCTGGCTTCTCGGCCATCTTCGCGAGGACGCCGCGCACGCCTCGCTCGGCAACGTGGACGGGCCGGTGAAAGCCGCCCTCGACGTGCTGCGCGACCTGCGCAACGAGCTGCGGCTCGTGGTCGACCACGGTGGCCTCGCCGGCGACTCGCGCCGCGACCACCTCGACCGCTGGTACACCCCGCTCAACGCGTTCCTGTCGATCGGCCCGCCCCGGCGACGTATCGAGGAGCTGACCGCGCTGATCGAGGCCGGCGTCCTGACGGTCGTCGGGCCGCGCATGGAGGTGACGGTGCGGGACGGCCGTTTCGTCGCGCACTCGCCCGACGTGCCGGGTTCGACCGTGAGGGTCACCACACTCGTCGAGGCCCGGCTGCCCGAGCCCGACCTCCGCAGGACCGCCGACGACCTGCTGATACGCCTCCTCAAGACCGGCGGCGCCCGGCCGCACACGGTCGACGGGCACGAGACCGGGGGCCTCGACGTCACGCCTCGCCCGTACCGCCTGATCAACCGTCAAGGGCGGGCGCACGCACGGCGGTTCGCCTTCGGAGTGCCCACCGAGGGGGTGCACTGGGTGACCGCCGCGGGGGCCCGTCCGGGCGTCGACTCGGTCACCCTCTCCGACGCGGACGCGGTGGCCCGCGCGGCCCTGCGCACGGTCGCGGGGGACCCCGCGGCGGCCGGGGCGGAGGCCGTCCCGGAGGGCGATCATGGCCGGATGTTGAACTTGCAAGCACTAATTAGGTTCCCCTAATCTTTGGCGCCCCACACCGGTGGCGGCAGCGGCGATGACGGCGCTCCCCGCGCCGGTGCTCTCGGTTTCGTCCCCACCGACCGAAGGAGCCCCACCATGACTGGACGTCTCAACCGCGCCCAGCCCTACGCTCTCGGCCTGTTCCGCATCGTCATAGGCCTGCTCTTCGCCTGCCACGGCGCCGCCTCGCTCTTCGGCGTCCTCGGCGGCGCGATGGGCGGCGGCACCGTCCAGACCGGCGCCTGGCCCGCCTGGTACGCGGCCGTGATCCAGCTCGTCGGCGGCGGCCTCGTGCTGTTCGGCCTCGGCACCCGCTTCGCCGCCTTCGTCTCGTCGGGCTCGATGGCCTACGCGTACTTCAAGATGCACCAGCCCGAGGCCCTGTGGCCGATCCAGAACGGTGGCGAGGCCGCGGCCATGTTCTGCTGGACGATGCTGCTGCTCGTCTTCACCGGCTCCGGCGCGCTGGGCCTCGACCGCCTCTTCGCCGCGCGCGGCGAGCGGATCGAGGAACCGGCACCGGCCGGCGAGGCCGTCCCGGCCTGAGTCCCTGCGCGTACGACGGCGGCCCGCTCCCCACTCGCACTCGTGGAGGGCGGGCCGCCGTCGTACGCGCAGAGCCCCTCAGGAGACCGAGGTGAACGGCACCGAGACGCACGCCACCCGGTCACCCGACGCGCCCGGCTTGTCGTGGATCACGATGGAGCCCGCGCCGCCCGGCCGCAGACCCCACTTCTTGTGCACCTTCGCCCGGCCGTCGCCGTTCTCGTCGGCCGTGAAGTCGAGCCAGATCTCGTTCTCCGCGGTCACCCGCTTCGGGTCCACCACGTTCTGGTAGTGCCCGCCCGCCGCCTCGGGGTCGGTGCCGCACGCCTTCTGGTGCACGTGCGCGCCGTACGCGTGACCCGGGACAAGCCCTCTCACCCGCAGGCTCACGGTCATGCCGGAGTCCGTGCCGTGCTGCGACACCTGGACCGCCGACGCCGGGGGCACGAGACCCTTGTCGTACGTGAGCGCCGACGACGCGACGAACGCGTTGGGCGGCGAAAAGTGCCCCGCCACCCGCACCCAGTAACTCGTCGCCGCATCGGCGGTGCCGCTGCTCACTGCGAGTGCGGCCGCGGCCAGGACACCCGCCACGATTCTTGCCTTCATTTCCGTTCCCTTTCGATCACCTGGGGCCACTTTCGATGACCTTTTGGTACGGGACGTGACCGACCCATCACGGCAGGAACACGCGGGAACGTGAGATCAGGAACAACTGTGCCCCTTTCGCCACTTCAGCCACTTCCGAGGCGTACGCTGTAGAGCTGTCATGTCAGCCGCTCCTTTCGGGAGGGAACGGCCGGAAAGCGCACCGGATCGGTCCGAACGGGAGTAGGCGAACAGTGCTGGAGAGTGTCCTTGGGCCACTGACCGACAGCTCGTGGATCTACGCGATCGTGGCGCTCTCCGTCGTCTTCGACGTGTTCGTGCCCGTGCTGCCGAGCGGCTTCCTCGTGATCGCCGCGGCCACCGCGACCGCGGGCGGCGCGGCCGCGACCGGCGGCGTACCGCACCCCAACCTCCCGGACCTGCTGGCCCTCACACTGTGCGCCGCGACGGCCTCGGTCCTCGGCGACCTGGTCGCGTACCGGCTCGCCGCACGCGGCAGCGAGCGCCTGGACCGCGCCCTCGCCCGTTCCCGGCGCCTGAGCACCGCGCAGGAACGTCTCGGCGGGGCGCTCGCGCGGTCGAGTGGCGGACTGCTCGTGGTCATCGCCCGGTTCGCGCCCGCGGGCCGCTCGGTCGTCTCCTTCGCGGCGGGCACGGCGCACCGCCGGGTCCGCGAGTTCCTGCCGTGGTCCGCGCTCGCGGGCGTGGCCTGGGCCGCGTACAGCGTGGCGCTCGGCTACTTCGGCGCGCAGTGGCTCGGTGCGAGCTGGCTCTCCACCTTCGTCTCGGTCCTCGCTCTGGTGGGCGCGGGCACGGTGGCCGCGTACGTCATGCGCAGGCCGGCACCGGCGCCTCAGGAAGCCTGAGCGGACGCCGAGGGCTTGTGCGCGGATCCGCCGGACCCGCGGACCTCAAGGCCGTCGAGCAGCTCGGCGGTCGCGCGGGCGATGTCGTCCACCGCCCGTTCGAACACCTCACGGTTGTGCGCGGCCGGCGCCCGGAAGCCGGACACCTTCCGCACGTACTGCAGGGCTGCGGCCCTGATCTCGTCCCCGGTGGCCTCTTCGGGGAGCGCGGGCGGGCGAAGGGTCTTGATGCTGCGGCACATGTCTCCAGTCTGCCGCCGGACGGCGCCCCGCACCTGGTAATCGAACACCGTCGACCACACGTTCGCGTGAACTACCCGATGAAGTACCCGAAGTTGCTCGCACCCTGAATTCGAACAGACGTACCATTGCCGGGTGGCAGCGACCGATGATTCCGACTTCGACTTCCCCGACGACCTCCTCGCGGGCCAGGCCGAGCTGCATCAGATCAGGGCCGATCTCCTGGCCCTGCTCAAGCGGCTCCCCTGGTCGGTCGAGCCCCACGACGCCGTCATGGACACGCACGGCTGGCGCAAAATGGAGCGCGCGGCCTCGCCCGGCTGGAGCGAGGACGACCAGGCGGAGGTCGAGAAACTCCGCAGGCGCGAGCTGGAACTGGCCGTCTTCGTGACGTGCCATCGGTACTGGTCCGAACTGACGGGCGGCGACGCGGTGCGGGCCCGCGCCCACCTCAAACACGCCCACGACACCCCCACACGCGACAACCCCGGAAACGACGAAGGCCCACGGGCTTGATCGCCTGAGGGCCTTGGTTCATCGTGCTGTACGCGTCACGGTGGGCGCGGACGGTTTCGAACCGCCGACATTCTGCTTGTAAGGCAGGCCATCACTCTGACCAGGGTTTCCCGGGTCTCGCCGAGACTCGCCGGACCTTGATCACGCCCGCATGGTGCAGACGGCTCGCCACGTCATGCCGGTACTCGTACAGCCGCGGCCATCGCGGGCATCATCGGCCAGCGAGGAGCCAACCGGGCCAATCAGTCCGGGGCCCTGTTCGGCGGGTACTCCACACTCGTCGACAACCTCCAGGAGGAGCGCGACAAGCTCCGCACGCAGCTCGCCGAGACCGAGGGCAAGTTGGCGGCTGGATACGCCGAACTCGCCACCGAACGGACCGAGAAGGCGGGGCTCCTCAACCAGATCACAGCACTCACAGATGAGAGCCGTCGTCTCCGCCGCCACCTCGCAGACCTCGGAGGTTCAGCCGACGTGAGTGGACGCCACACACAGCCGCTCATCGTCCGCCGCCGGGGCACGCTCATACTCGCCGCGGTGCTCCCCACCCTCGCGGGCGCGATCGTCCTGGTGTGGCTGCGGATCGATGCGGAGGCGCATCGCGCGGACCAGCTCGGCGCTCAGGCGGCACGCCGCGGTGCGGACGTGACGACGCTCGCGGAGGACGTGCGGATCCTGCGGAGGCGGGTCCGCGCGGAGGGCGGGACGCCGGCGGCGCCGGATCCGTCGACTGCGGTGGACCTGCCGGCGCACGTCAGGAATCCAGTACTCGTCCCAGGAAAGCGCGGGCCGCGCGGGGCTCAGGGAGCTTCGGGGAAGCCCGCGCCGACGGTCATGCCGGAGCCGGGTCCGCAGGGGTCGCCCGGCGCTCCGGGCACGGGCTCGACTGTGCCGGGGCCAGCGTCAACCGTGCCGGGACCGTCCGGCCCACCGGGGCCAGCGGGACAGGACGGGGCGGACGGGGAGGACGCGACGACGTCGTGCCCGGACGGCTACTCGTGGCAGGCTCCAGCGGGCGATCCTGATGCGCTCGTGTGCCGTCGGACGGGTGCGGCGCCTCCGTCGCAACCTGAACCGTCGGACAGTGCGGTTCCGCAGGCCGCGGCGCTGGATCCGCAGCGGCGTCAGTACGTTCGGCGTGGACGGCGTCCGCCCATGCGGTGATGAGCTGCGCGTATTCGTTGCGCTGTTCATCGTTGAGCCATCCGCCGGAGCGCAGCATGAGTTGGCGGATCTGCTCGTTGAGCTGGTGAGCGATCCGCGGCTGACCTAACGGGGGTGTGGTGGACACGCGGAAAATGTAGCTCCGCATACGGAGCTGTGGGCAGAGCCTTACCGGACACGCATATGCCATTACAGCTTGGCCCTCATCGCCTTCGGGCGGTGGGGGCCGTTTCGTCATGCCCGATTGCATGCTGCGTACGGGCATCCGTGCCGCCGGAGCAATCTCGCGCAATCTGAGGACACACACTCCGAATCCGCAGCGTGCTGAACGTCCAACCAGCGCAGATGGAGGGCAACATGACGCTCAGGTTCATCGGCACGACGTCCGATCACGGCAACTGCCCGACCCTGTACGAGGTCGAGGAGACCGGCGAGATCCTCGTCCAGGGCGAGATCGAGACGGACCCCGAGCATCTCGCGCAGCCCCTCGAACCGGTGACAGTGCACCAAGATCGCCGGGGGTTGTGGATTCTTTGTGGACTTCGATCACAGGAAAGGCCCTCCGGTGATCTCACCGAAGGGCCTCTGACCTGCTACTTATGCAGTGTGGGCGCGGACGGTTTCGAACCGCCGACATTCTGCTTGTAAGGCAGACGCTCTACCCCTGAGCTACGCGCCCGTGATCCCGGCGCGTGGCCAGGACGAGTCGACAGCCTACCTTGCCAGTGCCCATGCTCGGCACCCAGGGACCGCCCGGGCCGACGTGCGGGAAAGTCACCCGGCGAACCGCGAACTAATGGGCCCGTGTGTTCGTCATTAACCGGTGGGAGAATGTATCGGGCAGGGCTGATGACGGCACGGACAGCGCGGGAGAGGTTAGTGACGGCGACGAGGACCAAAAGGAACCGCCGCGCCCTCACCGACGTCCTGACGCTCACCCTTCTCCCGCTCCCCCTCCTCACGGCGGCGCTCGCGGGCGCGTTCAACGCCGGAGGCACCCGGCGGTGGTTCGGGGGCCGCGCCGAATCGCAGCGCGCGCAGGCGCAGGCCGCCAAGGACGACGCGGCAGCAGCCTTCTACGAGCTGGACTCCGCCCAGCGGGACCTGCGCATCTCGATAGAGACGATCACCGCGGTCGACGACTCGCCGGCGGCCCGCCGCGCCGTCGACGACTTCGCGGGGCTCGGCCGCCGTATCGACGAGGTGAGCGGGCAGTACATCACCGCGGTCGACGCGCACGACCTGGACCGCGACGACCTGGAGGCGTCCGCCGCCTCCCGCGCCCATACCCAACTGACGCAGGCGAAGGAGCAGTTGACGCAGGTCAAGCAGGATCTGGACCGCTTCGCGCAGGGCATCGGACCGCTGCTCGGCAAGGCCGAGACACAGCTGGCGCGGGTCGCCCCCTCCGTGGAGCGCGCGCGGCAGGCCCTGCTGGCGGCGACGACCGCGCTCGACTCCGTACGGCAGGCGGGCCTCGAGGCCGACGATCTGGCGGCCCGGCTCGCCGCTCTCGGCCCCGAGCTGACCAAGCTCAACCAGGGGGCAGGACAGCACGGCGTACCGGAGACGCTGGAGCGTGCGGAGCGGGTCGCGCGGGGCGCCGAGTCCGTACGGGCCGAGGCGGAGCGGCTGCCCGAGCGGGCGGCCGAGATCGACCGCAGGCTCGTCTCCCTGCGGACCCGCGCGCAGGCGCTCCAGACGCGGGCGGGGCAGGTCGAGCCGGTACTCAGCGAGCTGCGGCGCCGGTTCACCGCCGCGTGCTGGCAGGACCTGCAGTCCGTACCGGACACGGCCGCGGAGAACGTGCGGCAGGCCGAGTCCAAGATCGCCGAGGCCCGGTCGGCCCGCGAGAGCCAGGACTGGCCGAACGCGACGGCGCTGCTCTCCACGGTCCGCGCCCTGCTGAACGCGACGGACGAGTCGGTGTCGGCCGCCTCCGACCGCCTCCAGCGGCTGAACGCGGTGTCGAAGGACCCGCGGGCGGAGATCGACCGCACGCGGTTCGCGATCCGGGACGCGCAGCGCCTCGCGATGGCGGGCCGTTCCACGCCCGACCCGCGGCACGCCCGCCCCCTCGACGATTCGGTGGCGCGCCTGGACCGCGCCGTCGCGGGCCTCGAGGGGCGCCACCCCGACTACTGGCACTTCCTGACCGAGACGGAGGGCGTGCGGCGGACGGTGGCCCGCGTGGTCACGCAGATCCGGGAGGACCGGGGCGGCGGCGTCTGACGTTGGCGTAACGCGCGGGCCGGGGGGATCCTTGAGGTACGTCCACGTGCGTACCGCCGGTGCGCACGTACCGCGTACAAGGAGGCGGGGCGATCATGTCCACGCACGTACTCCACCCCGGGCCCCGACGCCACGTCACGCTCGACGAGCATCTGCCCCTCGACCATCGGCTCAGCAGGGTGTACCGCACCGGAGCGGGCCTGATGGGGCTCGTTCTGCTCGCCTTCGGCATCCTCGGGCTCGTCGACAAGATCGGCTTCTTCGACACCCGCGGGGACTCCGTCGCGGGCCTGAGCACGAACGGCGCGCTGAGCGTCCTGTCCATCTGCGTCGGCCTGCTGCTCTTCGTCGGAATGGTGATCGGCGGCAACTTCGCGTCGACGCTCAACATGACGCTGGGCATCCTGTTCATCCTCAGCGGCTTCGTGAACCTGGCCCTGCTGGACACCGGCTTCAATTTCCTGGCGTTCCGCATACAGAACGTGCTGTTCAGCTTTGTCGTCGGCGTGCTGCTGATGTTCTTCGGGATGTACGGGCGGGTCAGCGGAACGCTGCCGCACGACAACCCGTACTGGCAGGCCAGGCACGCCCCAACTGACCGGGCCTGACCGTACTCTTGGCGCATGCCACGCTACGAGTACCGCTGCCGCAGCTGCGCCGCCACGTTCGAACTGTCCCGCCCGATGTCCGCCTCCGCGGCCCCTGCCACCTGCCCCGAGGGCCACGCCGACACGGTCAAACTCCTCTCCACGGTCTCGGTGGCAGGCACGTCCGCCGCCCCGTCCCCGAGCGCGAGCGCCGGAGGCGGCGGCTGCTGCGGGGGCGGCTGCTGCGGCTGAGGGTTGGCTACAGGGTGGCGGCCACCCGGCTCCCACGCCACGGGGCTCCGCCCCGGACCCCGCGCCTCAATCGCCGGCGGGGCTTGAAATGGGGCAC
>NZ_JBEOVM010000067.1:0-36553 GCF_040295505.1 Streptomyces sp. NPDC002790
GGGCTTAAAAACAACCGCCGGCGCGGCTTGAGAGATCAGCCGCCGGCGGGGCTTGATCTATCAAGCCCCGCCGGCGATTGAGGCGAATCTTTTAAGCCTCTGCGGCGCTTGAGCCGCGGGGTCCGGGGCGGAGCCTCGCGGCCGCAACGACGGCGGACATGACGAAGGCCCCCCGCCGTAGCGAGAGGCCTTCGTCTTCAGGTGCGCCATCAGGGACTCGAACCCCGGACTCGCGGATGCTGTATTCCCCGGGGGATAACCCCCGGACCCCCAGCCGCGCCTGTCGGCGCCGGGGTGACTCCGAGCGCACGGCAAAGGCCCCCCGCGCTTGCGGAGGGCCTTCGTCTTTCAAGTGCGCCATCAGGGACTCGAACCCCGGACACGCGGATTAAGAGTCCGCTGCTCTAACCAACTGAGCTAATGGCGCCGGTTGACGTCGTAGACATTAGCACCAGGATCGGGGGCAGGAAAAATCGAAATCCGCACCGCGGCCTGCGCACTCGCGCGCGCCGCCCTGACGCATGCCCAGCGCATCACCTCGGGCCCCGGGAGCCAGGGGTGACGGGTGTCGGGGGCGACCACCCAGCGGGACTCCTGGCGCTGGTCGGGCCGGAGGGCGGCGTGGGTCGTGGGGGCCGGGCCGGTGACCGCGTCGCCGGCGCCGTGGTAGAGCAGCGGCGGCACCGAGGGGCCCCACTCCTCCCAGTGGAGGAGGGCCGGCAGGCGCTGCGCCGTGCCCGGCGCGGTGAACAGGAGCATGCGGCCCCGGTGCGTGGCGACGGGCCCCGATCCGGGCCCCTCGGACCAGAGCCGGTCTAACATCCGCCGGCCGAAGATCGCGGGCACGTTCACCACGTCGAAGGCGGATCCGCAGGGGAGGACGACGGGGGCCGTGGGCCGCGCCTCCCAGTGGGCGAGCGTGGAGCGGGGGTACGCCCCGGCGGAAGCGAGCCAGGCGGCGCCCTCGGGAGTGACGTCGCAGATGTCGAAGTGGTCGCGCTTGCCAGGGGTCGTGGCCGACGGGTCGTGGGGGGTGTACGGAGGCGTCGCAGTACTCATGCCTCATACATCTACAGGGGGTGAAGGCGCGATCGCCATGGGTTGCGGAAAATCGGGACAGGAGTGGGCGGGGTGGAGTATCTTGCCCACTGGCATATGCCAAATGATCTTTCTGGTGCCCGTGGCCCTCGCGGTACGCCCCCGTCACGACCCTCGTTACTGCGTCCGCTCCTGAGCCCCGCGCAGCAGATCACGGCCGAACTCGACCATCCTCTTCGCGTAGTCCTCGGTCCAGTCCGCGCGCTCCGCGATGTCCGCCGTGGTGAGCCGGTCGAAGCGGCGCGGGTCCGCGAGCTGGGCCGCGGCGACGGCCTGGAACTCCATGGACCGGTCCGCCGCCGAGCGGAACGCGTGCGTCAGCTCCGTGGCGCGGGTGAGCAGCTCGCGGGGGTCCTCGATGGACTCCAGGTCGAAGAAGTGCTCCGGGTCGGCGGACGCCTCCGCGGGTTCGAAGATCAGCGGGGCGGGTCGTAGCCGGGGCTGGTGGGTACGGTCGGGCTCCGCCATGGTGCGGCCTCCTGTTGCCGGGGTGGCCCGCGGTTCCGTGTCGGGCCACCTTCCATTGTCCGTCGGCCCGCAAGAGGGCGGGTGGGCTCCGCCCGGTGGGCCGGGGTGAAAGATCGGGGCTCTGCCCCGTACCCCGCTGGCTCTCGTCCAAAGAGCGGGGCTTAAAAAGGGACCCGGTGTTCGGTCAGGCGGGACAGGACGGAGTGGTTGGCTTCCCAGCCGTCCGGGAATTTGACGGTCACGCCGAGTTGTACCGGGTCCGCCGACGGGTGTTCGTCCAGGAGGTCCGCGACGCCGGCCCGGCACACCACCACGCACGCGTGCCGATGCCGCGACGCGAGGACGCAGAGTCGGCCCGTCTCCAAGTGGAACGCCGTCGCGTCCGGGCGGCCGGACAGTGGGTGCAGCACGACGGTGACGTCGTACTCCCGGCCCTGGAGGCGGTTCGCCGTGTCCACGGTGACGTCGTGGACGTCGAGGTCCGTCAGCGCCGCCCGTACCGCCGCCGCCTGGTCGCGGTGCGCGGTGCCGACGCAGATCCGCTCGGCCGTCAGCGGGCCCTCGCCGGACTCGGAGCGCGTGACACCGTCCCGGTCGAGCAGCCGCCGTACGACCAGGGCCACCGCCCGGACCGCCTCCGGGTCCGTACGCGGTGTGTGTGCGGCGGGCAGTTCGAGCAGGCCCCAGCCGGCGGCCGCCGCCTCGTCGATGACGCGGTCGGGGCCCGAACCGTCCGATTCCGTAAGGAAGTTCAGCTCACGGTCGCCCTCGTCCGTGCCGCTGCGGAACGGTGTGTACGGGTAGAAGGCGTCGGAGACCAGCGGCGCCGCGGAGGCCGGGAGGCGCCAGGAGACCGGGAGGCGGTGCTGCGGCAGCTGCGGGTTGTGGGCCAGCAGCGTCGACACCGCCGAGGCCGACGGGTCGTAGGAAAGGCCCGCCCACTGCTCCGCCCCGACGATCGAGAACGGGTCCAACTGCCCCGGATCGCCCACGAACAGCGCCCGCTCGAACAGCCCCGCGACGGCCAGCAGGGAGTCGGAGCGCATCTGGTACGCCTCGTCGACGATCGCGTGTGGCCACGGCCCTCCCGCGTCGTCGGCCTTGACGTGCGCCCACTTCGCGGCCGTCGACACGACGATCGGCAGCGGGGCCAGATCGCCGACCTTCGTGGACAGGCGGACGTTCGGCAGGTCGTCGAGCGCCTTGTCGTACGCGTCCGGGTCGCTGCTGTGCAGCCGGCCGACCACGAGCTCCGGGTTCTTCACGTGGAGGCGCAGGACCAGGTCGTCCACCTGCGCGTTCGTCTGCGCCACGATCATCAACGGGCGGCCCGCCTCGGCGAGTTCGAGCGCCGCCCGCACCACGAGGGTCGACTTTCCGGCGCCGGGAGGCGAGTCGACGACGATGCCGCGCGCCGTGCCGTGCAGCGTGTCGCGGAGGATGGCGGCGGTGGCCTGCCCGGCCGCATCGGACGGGCTGAGGGCGGTGGTCGGCATGGTCGGCGCGGTCACAGTACGTCCTCCGAAGTCACGGTGTCGGGCGACTCCGCGTCCGTCCCCGGCGGGCCGCCGTGCGTCCACGGTGTCTCCTCCGGGTCCGGCAGCTTGGGGCCGCCGCGCTGCTCGTGCTCGAACAGCGTCCAGCACACCCGCTCGCCCTTCTCCGGCAGCGAGCCCTCGGCCGGTTCCTTGCCGCGCCCCATCTTGTCCAGGACCCGCAGCACGACGGCCCTGCCTCCGTCTTCGTACTCCACGAACTCGGCCGTCTGCGGCTTGCCTTCGAGCGTGCGGTACACCTTCACGCCCGCGCCGAGGCGCGGCCCGTCCGCCGTGCGGAGGGTGACGAGCGGGCGGGGCCGCTTCTTCTCGTTGTACGCGGCCGCCACCTCGGTCACCTCACCGGTGAACGCCTCGCCGGAGAGGCGGCGGCCCGCCATCACCAGCGGGTCGTCCAGCGCCTCCTGCGCGTCCAGGCGGGCCTGCTCGCGCTCGCGCGTGGCCAGCTTGTTCGCCGCCGTCACCGCGTCGTCGCGGCGCGGCTGCGGGGGTTCGCCCGCCAGAACCCGGTCGCGGTGGCCGGTGAACGACCAGCGGTCGCGGGTCCAGCGCTCCGCCGCGTATCCGCCCTCGGGCAGCGTGCACAGCTGGTCGAGGCCGCGCCACACCGCGTCCCACGTGGGCCGCGTGCGGGACTCGACCAGGGCGTGGATCTCCCGCTCGGCGGCGGTCAGTTCGGCGAGTCGGCCCTCGGCCTCGACCGCGTCGTCCGCCGCCGCGTGGCGGGTGCGGGCCTTGTCGTAGCGCTCGATCGCGGGCGCGAGCAGCTTGTTGTCGAACGCGGGGTCCGTGGCGGGGCCCGCCGGCGGGCAGAGCAACTGTCCCTGCCGGTCGCGGTCCAGCTCGGCGCCGAGCGCGGCCGCCGCGCCCGACGTGCCCTCCGGTGCCTCGATCCAGGCGAGCAGCGCGCCCAAGTGCTGGTCCTCCAGGCTCGACTGGCCCGTCGCCCAGTGCCACGACAGGAGGTCCGTCATCGCGAGGAGCAGGGACGAGCCGGGTACGCGTGCGCGCTCCCCGAAGTGCGTGAGCCAGCGGCCGAGGAGCGGGACGTGCGGCGGCGCGGGGTAGGGCGTCTCCGGATCCTGCTCCGCGGTGCGGCGAAAGCGCATCGAGCGGCCGAGGAGCCGGAGGAACTCGATGCCCGCGCGGCCCGGCACGATCATCTGCGGGGCGTCCGCGCACAGTTCGACCTCGACCTTCACCTTCTTGCCGGTCTCCGGGTCGACCTCGCTGCGCTCGGCGGCCTCGACGTCGGTGGCGTACGTGTCGATGTACGGCAGGACCTCGTCGGCCAGCTGCGTCAGGAACGCGAAGCGGAGGTCGCGGTCGCGGGGCTGCGGGACGACCAGGAGCCGCGGCGAGGTCCGCTCGGTGCCGATCAGCGCGCCGAGCGGCGCGCCCGTCTCACCGGCCGTCGTGAGCGGCACGAGGACCAGTGGTCGCTGGGAGAGGTGCCGGTGCCGCACGGTGGCGATCCGCTGGGCCCGCCCCGTGTCGGTGGCCTCCAGCCGGGCCAGGTGATTGATCAGACTCACCGGTGAGTCTCCTTACGGGGTTCTGCGCCGCGAACATTAAGCCCCTGCGGCGATTGAGCAGGCCTTTTCAGCCCCGCCGGCGATTGAGGCGCGGGGTCCGGGGCAGAGCCCCGTGACGTGGGCACTGTGCCGCGCATCAGGCTCAGCACCGCACACCCCCCAACGCCTCCACCCGCAACGCCACCGCACGCCGCAACGCCGCCACCGTCGGATCCGCCGGATCCCCCGCCTCGCCCCGCGCAGCGGCCAGCACCGACTCGACCGTGGTCAACGCCCCGAGCTCAGCCCGCAGAGGCCGACCGAGGGCCGTCACCGCCCCGCCCTCACGCGCCCGATCACGGCAGTGAAACGCCAACTCGCACGCCGCAAGGCACTCCGGCGCGTATGTCGCGGGAACCGACTCCACCGCCGCCGTCAGCTCCGCCTCGGGCAGCTCCGGATCGAAGACCGTGCCCGGCGGGAGCGCCGCCGCGATGTCCTCCACGCGGGTCAGGCGCGCCAACTGCCGGCGCGTCACCGCGCGTTGTTTGCGGACGTCGACCGCCGACGCCGCCGGCAGGTTCGAGAAGTCCTTGGGGCACACGAGCACGATCCGGTCCCGCACCCGGACCCCCGCGTCCGGCATCCGGGCCGCGACCTCCTCCAGGGCAAGCACGTACACCGCCGCCTGGCGGGCTGCCGCGCCGACCTTCGACGCGTCCGCCGCGCCGTCGATCATCGGGAACGACTTGATCTCGACGACCGTCCAGCTGCCGTCCGGATGCACCACCACCGCGTCCGGCTCCAGGAACGCCGGACTGCCCGCCACGTCGAGCGCCAGCATCGGGTGGTCGAGGAACGTCCATGTGCCCGGCGTATCCGGCGTACCCGCCGCTTCGGCCGCCTCCCGGAGGGCGAGCGCCGTGCGCGCCGTGCGCCCCTCTGGGCCGATCGCCGACAGGTCCGGGGCCCGTACGAGATCGGGGGTCGGCTCGGGCGCGGCGCCGTCCACGCGCGCGTGAACGAGCTTGACCAGCTCCGAGCCGCCGTCCGACTTCACCCGCGCCTCGAACACATTGCCGCGGGCCAGGGCGAACTGGGACTGGCCGAACGAGGACGGTGCGCCCAACGCGTCCGCTATGCGCGCCTTGTCGACCCCCGCGCCGTCCAGGAGTGCCCGCCTTCGGCAGCCCGGGTTCGCGGCCAGGGCGGCCAGGGCCCGGGCGTCCAGCGGACGCGGCGGATGGTCGGGGCCGCGCAGTTCAGCGAGCCGGTGCCGCAGCCCCGTCGCCGCTGTCCTGCGACCTGGCTGCCTCGCGCTGTCGGGGAATTCGCTCACCCGGGAAAGTCTGGCACTCTCCACTGACAATCGGGGTCCGCGGGGCGGAAGGTGTGCCCCCCGCTCCCGCGAGCACGCCGTACGCCCGGTCCTTCAGGAGCGCCGCGACGAGCCGCACCGGCTTCGTCAGGAGCAGGCCCACGGCCATCACCGCGACCCCGGCGAGCGCGTCGAAGAAGTAGTGGTTGGCCGTGCCCATCACGATGAGCGTGGTGAGCAGCGGGTACGCGACCCCCAGCGCCTTCACGTACGGGGAGCGGGCGTGCCGCCACAGCAGGATGCCGCACCACAGCGCCCAACCGACGTGCAGGCTGGGCATCGCTGCGTACTGGTTGGTCATGTCGCCCATGCCCTTGGGTGCGCTTGCCGCGTCGCCCCACCAGCCGTAGGAGCTGTAGTGGGCCATCGTGTCGATGAATCCGTGGCCCGCGGCGAGCAGCCGCGGCGGGGCGGTCGGAAGGAGGATGAAGCCGACGAGGCCGATCACCGTCGAGGTCATCAGCCACGTGCGGGCCGTCCGGTAGATCTCGGCGCGGCGGCGGAACAGCCAGACGAGGACGATCGGCGTGACCAGGTAGTGGAGCGAGGCGTACCAGAAGTCGGCGGGGACGCCGATCCACGGTTCGTGGGTGAAGAGACGGTTCAGCGGGTGCTCGAAGTTGAGGTGCACGGCCTGCTCGGCCCGGAGGATCGCGAGGCCGTGGTCGACGGCCTGCTCCACGTTGCCCCCGGCGAGCAGCCGACCCGCCGAGTACGCGCCGTACACGAGGAGGATCAGCGGCAGTTCCGTCCACCAGCGGAGCCCGGCGCCGGGTATCGCTTCCGTGCGCGGTGCTTCGTCGGTCTGCGACATGCGGGCCGCTCCCCCTCTTCGCTCGTGCGGCGGCCTCTGGCCACGGCCTCGCTTTACGGTGTATATGGGGCTCTGCGTGGGCGAGCCCTGACCTTCCTAGACGCAACGATCACGCTGCGGGTTGCCCCCCGGGCGACCTCCCTGTGGATTGCGGGATGATGGACGGGGCGATCCTTCCCGCTCGTCCTATGTTCACCCTTAGCCCCTTGTAGTTGCTCGTAGTTTCGAAAGAGGCCTCCTCTATGGCACCGCGCATCCTGTTGGCCCGGCACGGACAGACCGAATGGTCGCTGTCCGGACGGCACACCGGGAGGACGGACATTCCACTCCTGGAAGAGGGCAGGCGCGGCGCGAAACTGCTCGGCGAGCGCCTCGGGCGCGCGCCGTACGACGGGCTCGACGGGGTGGAGGTGCGGACGTCTCCGCTGGTGCGTGCGAGTGAGACGTGTGAGCTCGCCGGGTTCGGGGAGCGGGCGGCCACGTGGGACGCGCTCTTGGAGTGGGACTACGGGGCGTACGAGGGGCTTACGCCGGCGCAGATCCAGGAGCGCAGGCCCGGGTGGTTCATCTGGCGGGACGGGGTGCCGGAGGGGGAGTCGCTCGGCGAGGTGGCGGCGCGGGCCGACGAGGTCGTTGAGTGGGCGCGCTCCGCCGACCGTGACGTCCTGGTCTTCGCTCACGGCCACATCCTGCGCTCGATCGGGGCGCGTTGGCTCGGGCTCCCGCTGGACTTCGCCGCGCGAATCCGCCTGAACCCGACGTCGTTGTCCGTGCTGGGGTGGGCGTACGGGGAGCCGGCTCTGGAGTCCTGGAACGAAACGGGCCACCTGGCGGTGAGCTGACCCGGGGTGCTGTTGCGCGGCATCGGGGTCTTTCTCCCCCACCCCGCCCCTTCCCGAAAGTCCTGCCGGACGGGCCTGCTCAATCGCCGCAGGGGCTTGAAAGGCCCGCTCAATCGCCGCAGGGGCTTGATGATCGAGCCCCTGCGGCAAAATCAAGCCCCGTCGGCGTTTGAGGCGATCTTTTAGCCCCTGTGGCGATTGAGCGGCGGAGCCCCGTGGCGTAGGGGCGGTGCCGGGGTCAGGCTGAGCGGCGAGCGACCGCGTGGGCGTCCAGGAAGGACGAGACCCCGGTCGACCGCCGGTGCGGCAGCAGTACACGGGCCGTCGCCGCCAGCATCCCCTCGATGCGGGAAGAGCGGACGTCCTCAAGGAGGTTGAGGGCGCGCATACCGGCGGAGGCCGATTCGTCGGGTTGCCCCGCCCGCGCCAGATCGTCCGCCAACTCGGCCGTGTACAAGGCCATGTTGCGCGTGAAGTGCGGATCCTGGAGAGCCGCCGCACGCCGCGCGTGCAGGGACGCGCGGTCCCAGCCGCCCAGCGCCGACCAGCACTGCGCCTCGAGGCCCTCCAGCTCGGCCTCCCCGTAGAACGACATCCACTCCGGATCCGCGTCGGAGACCCCCCGCGCGAACAGCGCCTGCGCGCGGGCGAGGGAACGTTCGCAGGAGGACTGGTCGCCCAACCCCGCCCAGCCGCCCGCCTCCCGCAGGGCGAGGAGGGAGAGCAGGCGGGGGGAGCCGAGGCGGGACGCCACGCGCGTGGCCGCCTGGGCGGCGCGTACCGCCTCGCGCGGGCGCCCCGCGTCGCGCGCCAGGAACGCCGTGTTGCAGAACGCGTGCGCCTCCAACGCCTCGTCGCCCGCCATCCGCGCCGTCGCGAGCGCCTCCGCGTAGTGCGAGCGCGCGTCGTCGAAGCGGCCCGAGTCGTGGGCCAACCAGCCGACCGAGATGGCCAGTTCGCCCGCTCCGGTCTGCAGGCGCTCGGTGACCTCGCGCCGGGCCGTGCCCGCGTCGAGCAGCTCGAAGGCGGTACGCAGCGGGGCCGAGGCCCGCCGGTACAGGCCGTCGGCGCCGTGCCGGTCGTCGAGCAGCCGGATCCGCCGGATCGCCTCCTCGACGGCGCCGATCCCGGCCCGCGCCGGATGCCGGTCGAGGTCCGCGGGGAGCGCGGGGACGCCGAAGGGCGCCAGGGCGGCGACGGCCACGGTGGCCGTCGAGCCGGTCATGCCGGTCATGAATGCGCGACGTCGCACGTCGCTCTCCTCGTCGTACAGGTGCTGCGGGTCGGCGGTGGCGGTGGTGGCAGGGCGCGCGCCCCGGCCACGTACCGCGGAACGGGGCGCGAACCCCAGCTCCACGAGGGTCCGGCCCGGGAACATGTGCAGGAACACCCGCTCGTACGCGTAGTTGGGGCAGCGGATCTCGCCGGCCTCCACGCGTCCGATGTAGCGCGCGTCGCAGCTGACCCGCTCACCGATCTCCCTGGCCGCGCGCCGCACCGCGGCGGCGAACTCGCCCGGAGAGCGCCGGCCGCGCAGCTCCCGGAAGGCGAGGTTCGGTCGTGGAGACTGCGGCGTCGAGGTGTCCGAGGCCATCGGCGACGACGTCATGAGCGGGTCCTCCCGTGCGAACCGTGCCGGACGGCAGGGAAGTTGGGAGCGCCCGGGATCCCGAGAGGGAGGGCTGCCGCAACTTCCTTGTTCCGGCGAGGCTCGAAGGTACCGGCTGTCACGACCGCGACACGCAGAGTTTGGCTACAAAACGGATATCTCACCCACGATCCGCCATGAACTGCCATCCTTTGCGGCGGCGTGCCGCCGTAGCTGTTGACAGCGTGTGCGCGTTGAACCATGCGGCGAAACCCCACGAGCGAGGAGTTGCCGACGTGTTGGACGCGACCAAGCCGATGCTGTCACTTCCCACGACCCCCACGACGGTGCGGCATCGACCGGGCGAGGAGTGCAGCGCGGCGCCGCCCGGCGGCTGCGACCTGGTCACGGTGCCGGCCCGACAGGGCCTCGAGGCGGTCGACATCCTGCGCCGCGGCTGTACGGAAACGGTTGGCCCCGTGCTGCACGACGGGGGCGGCGGCACCCTCGGCTTCCTCGTCCCGCCCGGTACCGCCGACGGCTGGGACGTGCCCGGCAGCGACTGTACGCACACGCAGGGCCGCGGCCTCGCGCTCGGCGCCCGGACCGATCCGCCGGTCGAGGGCACGGGCTGGCTGCTCCCACCGGACCCCGCGGAGCGGCCCACGGACCTGGTCACCGACCCCACGGTGCTGCGGGCCGCGCTCGACGAGGCGGCACGCATGATCGAGGCGGCGGACAACTGCCGTTGATCCCGTACGTGCCGGGGGTCCGGGCCCCCGGAGTGGCTCGGGTCCGATGAACCTGTCTTAATGGCCGAATGGCAAGGTCACGAGGGAAGCAGGGGCAGGGGCGCGCGGGGCGGGAGGCCGTGGTCGAGGAGGTCGACGGAGGGCTCGCCGAGCTGGTGCCCGACCGGGACCGGCCGGCCGGCTGGACGCTGCTCGTGGACGGCGCGCCGCAGTCCCATGTGGACCTCGACGACCCCGCCCACCTCTCCTTCGAGTACCAGCGCCGGATCGGCCACGTCATCGATCTGGCCGCCGAGCGGGGCCGTCCCGTGCAGGCCGTGCACCTCGGCGGCGGGGCGTTCACGCTGGCCCGTTACGTCGCCGCGACCCGGCCACGGTCCACGCAGCAGGTCGTGGAGCGGGACGGGGCGTTGGTCCAACTCGTGCGCAAGCACTTGCCGTTGGATGCGGGGGCTCGGATCCGGGTACGGACGGCGGACGCCCGTGAGGCGCTCGGGAAGTTGCCCGACGACTGGGCGGATGTGCTGGTGGCCGACGTGTTCAGTGGGGCGCGTACGCCCGCGCATCTCACCAGTACGGAGTTTCTGGGCGAGGTGCGGCGTGTGTTGAGGCCCGCCGGCACGTATGTGGCGAATATCGCGGATGGCCCGCCGCTCGCGTATCTGCGGGGGCAGATTGCCACTGCGGCGGCGGTATTTCCCGAGCTTGCGCTCGTGGCTGATCCGACGGTGTTCCGGGGGAAGCGGTTCGGGAACGCGGTGTTGGTCGGGGCCGCGGGTGGGCTGGCTGTGGCTGAGTTGAGGCGGCGGGCGGCGGGGGATTCGCATCCGGGGCGGGTTGAGTACGGTAAGGCGCTTTTGGATTTTGCGGGTGGGGCGGTTGCGGTGGGGGATGTGTCGGCCAAGGCGTCTCCGGCGCCGCCGCCATCCGTGTTTCGCTAGTCGTTGCCCACGTCGCGGGGCTCTGCCCCGGACCCCGCGCCTCAATCGCCGGCGGGGCTTGATATGCGGCTTAAGCGTGGTCAGTAGTTTGCGACCTCGACTGATGGTTCGTGGTCGTGCCAGGTGCAGAAGACTGAGACTTTTTGTTCGCCCGAGGTGAATTCGACGCGGATCCATGTCGGCTGTTTCCAGACCTGGACCGACCAGCCCGCCGCCGGTGTCGCGGAGACGAGGGTCGCCGAGGTCTTCCGGAGGTCGAAGACCGCGCGGCCGCCGGCCGTCGCGTAGCTCTTGACGGAGCCGGAGGGCGGTGGCGCGGGGGACGTCGTGCGCGGGGTGGGCGTGGGGGAGGGGGAGCGGGGCGTACGGCTCGGTGATGCCGACGGCTTGTGAGGTGAGGGGGAGGTCGAGGGGGAGGGGCGGTGTGTCGACGAGGACTCCGGTTGCCGCGCGCTCCGGTCGTGCTGCTCGTCCTGCGTCACCGCGACGGGGAGCGCCTGCGGCGGGTCGTACACCGTGCCCGCCATCACCGTGTGCACGCCCCACCACGACAGCGTCACCGAGGCCCCGGTGGCGAGCAGCCACGCGACGCCGTGGGTGAGCCGTCGACGGCCGGGGTGATCCTGGCTCCGGGACGGAGGCGGCGGGCTCTCGTGCATCGCGGGCCATACTGCACCACACCCGCCCCGGCTGTCCCGCAAGGCCCGCGACCACCTGAAAGAGGCCCGGAAACCGCCGGATGGCGTACGGTGCCGTCCCATGGCAAGTGTGCTCGTGGTCGAGGACGACCAGTTCGTACGCTCGGCCCTCATCCGGCACCTGACCGACGCGGCGCACACCGTGCGCAGCGTCGGCACGGCCCTGGAGGCGCTGCGCGAGGTCGCCCATTTCCGGTTCGATGTCGTCATCCTCGATCTCGGTCTGCCCGATCTGGACGGCGCCGAGGCGCTGAAGATGCTGCGCGGGATCACCGACGTACCCGTGATCATCGCCACTGCCCGGGACGACGAGGGTGAGATCGTCCGGCTGTTGAATGACGGTGCCGATGACTATCTGACCAAGCCGTTCTCGCCCGAGCATCTGTCTGCCCGGATGGCCGCCGTGCTGCGTCGCTCGCGGGGGAGCACCGGCGCCGAGCCGCCCTCGCGGGTGCTCAGGGTCGGCGGGCTCGCCATCGATCCGCTGCGCCGGCAGGCCGAGCTCGACGGTGCGCCGTTGGATCTGACGCGGCGCGAGTTCGATCTGTTGACGTTCCTCGCGGGGCGGCCCGGCGTGGTCGTCGCGCGCAAGGAGCTGCTCGCCGAGGTGTGGCAGCAGTCGTATGGGGACGATCAGACCATTGATGTGCATTTGTCGTGGTTGCGGAGGAAGTTGGGGGAGACCGCGGCTCGGCCGCGGTATCTGCACACCCTGCGCGGCGTCGGTGTGAAGCTGGAGCCGCCGGCATGAGGTGGGCGCTGGTGAAGGTGTGCCTCGCCGTCACGGCGATGGTGGTGGTCGCCTTCGCCGTCCCGCTCGGCCTCGTGATCAAGGAGATGGCGCGGGACCGGGCCTTCTCCAACGCCGAGCGGACCGCCGCCGCCATCGGCCCCACCCTCTCCATCACCACCGACCGCGACCAGCTCGCCCGCGCCCTCGCCACCGCGCAGACCGGCGGCGAGGACCGGATGTCCGTCTACGTTCCGGCCGGTGGCGGGCGCGGGGCGATCCGGCTCGGCGAGCAGCGGGTCGACTCGGACGAGCTCGACATCCGGCAGGCCACCGTCGCGGACGCGCCGGGCGGCTCGGTGTGGCTGCAGCCCATCGCGGTGAGCACGGGCAAGATCGCCGTGGTCGAGGTGTACGTCCCCGAGGCCGAGGTCACCAATGGTGTGACGACCGCGTGGTTCGTGCTCGGTGGTGTCGGCATCGCGCTGATCATCGGGTCCGTGGCGGTCGCGGACCGGCTCGGTGGACGGATGGTGCAGCCGGCGCAGCGGCTCGTGGGCGCCGCGCACGCTCTGGGGGACGGCAAGCTCGGGGCGCGCGTGCCGGAGGACGGTCCCACCGAGCTGCGGCTCGCCGCCGTCGCGTTCAATTCGATGGCCGATCAGGTGGTTCAACTGCTCGCCAATGAGAGGGAGTTGGCCGCCGATCTGTCGCATCGGCTGCGTACCCCGCTGACCGTGCTGCGGCTCAATGCCGCCTCGCTCGGGGACGGGCCCGCCGCCGAGCAGACCCGGGCCGCCGTGGAGCAGCTGGAGCACGAGGTCGACACCATCATCCGGACGGCCAGGGACGCCAAGCCGCAGACCGCTGCCGCAGGACCTGGCGCAGGCTGCGACGCCGCCGAGGTGATCCGTGAG
This sequence comes from Streptomyces sp. NPDC002790, assembly GCF_040295505.1. Taxonomy (NCBI): domain Bacteria; kingdom Bacillati; phylum Actinomycetota; class Actinomycetes; order Kitasatosporales; family Streptomycetaceae; genus Streptomyces; species Streptomyces sp. NPDC002790. Next base: position 13,297 of record NZ_JBEOVM010000067.1, read on the forward strand.
CGCATGGACTTCTGGTCGGCGCTCGCCGAGGACGAGGGCCGCAAGGTGCGGGTCGCCGGGGTGGACCGCCCCGTACGCATACCGGTCGCCCGCGGTGAGCTGGCGGCCGCGCTCGACGCACTGCTCGGCAACGTGTTCCGGCACACCCCGGAGGGCACGGCGTTCGCGGTCGACGTGCACCGGGCCGACGGGGCCGTGATCGTGCTCGTCTCCGACGCCGGCCCCGGGATCGCCGACCCGGAGGCCGCGCTGGCCCGCGGCACCGGGGGCGCGGAAGTCGGCTCGACCGGGCTCGGGCTGGACATCGCGCGCCGGGTCGCCGAGTCCACCGGCGGCGACGTGCGCCTCGGCGCGTCCGTGCTCGGCGGCACCGAGGTGCGGATCTGGCTGCAGCTGGAGGGGCACCGGCCCGTCGCGGGGAGTCGCGGGCACGGGCGGCGTGGCCGGGACCGAAAGGGCGGGAACGGCAGCCGTAAGAAATCGCTCGCACACGGATTGGTATCGACCTTTAACCGGTCCCGATCCCTCTCTTAAGCGAACCCTAAGAACCTCAACCCTCCGCCCACTTGCCCGAATTGACGGGTTCACGATCGCTAGCGTGCTGCCACGTACCCCCCACCCCCCACGTACAGCTAAGGCAGGCACGCGATGAGCAGCAGCACGCACCGGCGCAGGTTCAGCGGCAGGAAGAAGGCGATGGGCGGTGCCGTGGCGGCCGCCGTCGTGGGCGGTGGCGCGTTCTTCTTCTCCTTCGGGGCGTCCGCGGCCCCGGTGGCGGCCGCCGGCTTCGCGCCCTACGTCGACACCTCCCTCACCCCGGCGTTCGACCTGGCAGCCTCCGCCAAGGCCACCGGAGTCAAGGAGTACAACCTCGCCTTCATCACCTCCGGCGGCGACTGCGCCCCGAAGTGGGGCGGTGTCACCGACCTCGATGGTGACCAAGTCGCCTCGCAGATCGGCGACTTGAGGGCAGCGGGCGGAGACGTCCGGGTCTCCTTCGGCGGCGCTTCCGGCACCGAACTGGCGCAGGCCTGCTCCTCGGCCTCCGACCTGGCGGCGGCGTACCAGAAGGTCATCGACCAGTTCGACCTCACCAAGGTCGACTTCGACATCGAGGGCGGCGCGCTGCCCGACACGGCGGCCAACACCAAGCGCGCCGAGGCGATCGCCACGCTCCAGAAGGACAACGCCGACCTGAACGTCTCGGTGACGCTGCCGGTGATGCCGGAGGGGCTCACCCAGGACGGTGTGAACTTCCTCGAGAACGCCAAGGACAACGGCGCCTCGCCCGACCTCGTCAACGTCATGGCGATGGACTACGGGGCGTCCTACAGCGGCGACATGGGCGACTACGCCGAGCAGGCGGCCACCGCGACGCAGGCGCAGGTGGAGTCGGCTCTCGGCCTGTCGGACGCGGACGCCTGGAAGGCCGTCGCGATCACCCCGATGATCGGCGTCAACGACGTCTCGTCCGAGGTGTTCAAGGTCGAGGACGCCACGCAGCTCGTCTCCTTCGCGAAGGAGAAGGGCCTCGGCGGCCTGTTCATGTGGTCGGCGACCCGCGACAAGGCCTGCGAGGGCGGCGCCTCCGACTCGGCGCAGCCGACGTGCAGTTCGATCGAGCAGGAGGCGGACGCGTTCCAGAAGGCGTTCGCGGCCTTCAAGTAGCCCCGCCCCACACACCCGCCCCCCACACAAGCGGAAGCCCCGGCCGGCTCCACCCCCCACCCGGCCGGGGCTTCCGTGGCACGCGGGACCTACTCCTGCGAGGTCCGCCATTCCTCCGCGTAGTCGTCGAAGATGCCGCGCAGATGGTGGCCGATCTTCAGATAGTCCATGTTGTCGAGGTTGGCCAGCGAGACGCGGACCGACCACTCGGGTCCGTCGAAGCCGCCGCCGTTGAGGAGGACCACACCCGTCTGCTGGGCGAGCCGGAACAGGGCGTCGACCGGCTCGTAGTTCTTCTCCAGGAACTCGGCGAACGCCGTGCCGTGGACGCGCTCGGCCTCGGCGAGGAGGTCCAACTCGATGTAGTAGGCGGCCCGGTGGGGATCCTGGTGGATCTTCATCTGGGCGCCTTCGAGGAGCAGGTCGAGGCGCTGCTGCACGATGGAGCGGATCTTCTCCTTGTACGCCTGGCCCTCCTCCAACATGTCGAACAGGGAGAAGAGGCTCATCATCACCTGCTGCGGCAGCGACAGGCCCGCCGTGTGGTTGAGCGCCACCTGCCGGGAGTCCGCGACGAGCCGGTCGATGAACCTGATCTTCTCCGGCTCCAGGGTCAGCGAGCCGTACCGCTTGTTCAGCCGGTCCTTCTCCTCCTGCGGGAGCTGGGCGATCCGCTCGTCGATGATGTTGTCGTCGTGCAGCCCGATCACGCCGAGCCGCCACCCCGTGCACCCGTAGTGCTTCGAGTACGAGTAGACGAGCAGGGTGTTGCGCGGCAGGTCGGCGGCGATCGAGCGGAAACCCTCCACGAACGTGCCGTACACGTCGTCGGTGACGAGCAGCAGGTTCGGGTTCTTCCTCGCGACGATGTCCTTGATCTGGTTCGCGACCCGGGTGCTCAGCGCCAGGGAGGGCGGGTTGGAGGGGTTCACCAGGCAGACCAGCTTGATCTCCGGGTCCTCCAGCTTGGCGACCTCCTCCTCGGGGTAGCGCCACTCGCGCACGCCGGTCTCGGCGAACTTGTCGGCCGAGATGTACGTGACGTCGAACTCGTAGGTGTCGAGTTCGGGGATCTCGATGTACGGGGTGAAGACCGGGACCATCAGCGCGATCTTGTCGCCCTTCTTCAACAGCCCGTTCTTCATGAGGGAGTCGAAGATGTAGCACATGGCCGCCGTGCCGCCCTCGGTGGCGAACAGCGACAGGTTGTTGCCCGCGGGCGCCTTCTTGTCGAACATCTCGTCCGCGAGGTAGCCGCGCACCACCTGCTCGCTGTGGACCAACATCCGGTCGGGCACCGGGTAGTTGTCGCCCGTGATGCCGTCCGTCAGCTCGTGCACCCACTCGTCCTTGTCGAACCCGAAGCGCTGGATGCCGAGCTGGACGCACTGGGCGAGGAGCTCGATGCCCGGCAGGCCCGGGTTCTGCCGTACGAAGGTGTCGAAGCGCTCGTACGCGCCGTGCTTCTCCGGCATCCCGCCGAGGTTGTCGGCGGTCCATACGCGCCGCGACTCCGTCAGGGCGAAGTAGCCGAGCGAGTAGAACGCCTCGCGGGGCCCCGTGGCGACCCAGTTGGGGTTTCCGCGGCCCGCGTTGAGCATCTGGCGGCTGGACTTCTCCTTCTGGCCCGGCTCGTCGGCCTGCGCCTGCTCGGCGAGGTCGATGAAGATGTTCTTCAGCTCGAAGGGGGAGAGCTGGGCGTACTGCTGGATCTCTTCGCGCGTGAGCGTCGTCTTGGGCATGGTGTGTCCTTAACTGCGGTGTGGGGGCTCAGTGTTGGAGGAGAACGATCACGGCGCCCCAGATGGTGAGGAGCACATTGCCGACGGCGTACGGGATCGTGTAGCCGAGGGTCGGCACCTGCGAGCGGGAGGCCTCGTTGATCGCGCCGATCGCCGCGGTGGTCGTCTGGCCGCCGGCGAGGACGCCCATCAGGATCGGGAAGCGGATCTTCTGCACGTAGTGGCCGAACAGGAAGCCGACGATCAGCGGGACGACGGTGGCGACCGCGCCGAAGACCAGCAGGCCCCAACCGGCTTCGGAGAGGCCGGAGGTGAAGCTCGGGCCCGCGTTGATGCCGACGATCGCGACGAACATGCACAGGCCGAGCGTGTCCATGAACCACTGGGCGCCCGGCGGCACATTGCCGTACGTCGGATACTTGCCGCGGATGTAGCCGAAGACGAGGCCCATGATCAGCGCGCCACCGGAGGTGGACAGGGAGATCGGGACGCCGGACACGGTCAGCGCCGGGATGCCCAGGCAGCCGCCGAGGAAGATGCCGAGGCCCACCCAGACCATGTCGGTGGCGAACGAGGTCGGCACCGGCTTGCCGAGCGCCGCGCCGGCCGGGTCCACGAGGCGCTTGGGCCCGGTGAGGACGAGTGTGTCGCCGCGCTCGACCTTGGTGGAGAGGCGGTACGGGAACTCGGCGCCCGAGCGGTAGATCTTGTCGATGTAGACGCCGACCATGAACGGCTCGCGCCGCAACTCGGATACGGGTCTGCCGAGTTGGGCCTTCTCCGACGCCACGACGTGCAGCGACTCCGTCTGGTAGCCGAGCAGCTCCACATCGTCGGTCTCCATGCCGATGTGGGTGCGGGCGTCGTAGTCGACGAGCGAGCCGCGCAGCGCGCTCACCGCGACGACGTCGCCCTCGCGGAGCACCGTCTGCTGGGAGTGGTCGAGGATCTGGCCGTCCCGGCGCACCCGCGTGAGGTAGATGCGGTGGCCGAGCTCCCGCTGCTGGTTCTCGAAGTCCTCGATGCTGCGGCCGATGATGTCGGGGCGCTGGATGGTGTAGGCGCGGAGCACGACCTCGTAGTAGCCCTCGGCGAGGTCCGGGTCGCCTCCGGGCGCGTCCAACTCCTTTGCCATCAGCGCGGATTCGGCCGCCAGGTCCTTTTTGTAGAGCCTCGGCAGGATGTTCGCGAGCAGCATCGCGCACAGGATCGTGCCGAGCGGATACGTCACCGCGTAGCCGATCGCCACGAAGTTCGCCTCGCTCTTGGCCGCCGAGGCGGACAGGCCCGGCAGGGTGCCGATGGCGTCCTGCGCGACACCGATCACCGCGGACTGGGTGAGCGCGCCGCCGAGGAGTCCGGCCGAGAGCCCGGGACCGTAGCCGAGCATCGCGGCGAAGACCCAGCAGATCAGCAGGCCGGACACGCAGACCACGACGGCGTTGAGCACCTGCGGCAGGCCGTCCGTTTTGAGGCCGCGGAAGAACTGCGGGCCGACCTTGTAGCCGAGGGCGAACAGGAACATGATGAAGAACAGGCTCTTCACCGTGCCGTTGATCTCGACCCCGGTCCAGGCGCCGAGCAGCAGGCCCGCGATGAGGCAGCCGGTGACGGCGCCGAGCGCGATGGCCTTGTAGCGGACCTTCCCGAGCAGGAAGCCGAAGGCGACCGTAAGGAAGACCAGGAGTTCCGGATAGGGCTGGAAGATGTTCCGGTTGAGGAAGTCGATCACGCCGGGGACCGCCCTCTCAGTGTCCGAGGATGCCGACGAGCACGGGGCCGGTCAGCGGGAGCAGGAAGTTGGAGAGGGCGTACGTGATCGTGTAGCCGAGCATCGGCACGGACGACTGCGCCACCTGGGTGACGGCGGTGATCGCGGGGGTCGAGCACTGCTGCCCCGCGATGGCACCGATCAGGAGCGGTTTCTCGATCTTGAGCAGCTTGCGCCCGACGACCAGTGAGACCGTCGCGGGGATCAGCACCATGGCGATCCCGGCGAACGGGAGCAGCGCCCCGTACTCCTTGATCAGCGGCCAGGCCTGTGGCCCGGAGACGAGGCCGGTGCAGGCGATGAAGACCGCGAGCCCCATGTCCTTGATGGTCGACGCGGCCTGCGGAGGGAACGCGCCGAAGGTCTGCGAGCGTGAGCGGAACCAGCCGAAGAGCAGACCGGAGATCAGGCAGCCGCCGCCGGTGCCGAGCGACATCGGGATGTCGCCGAACTCCACCACGACCTGCCCGAGCAGTGAACCGGCCGCGATACCGAGCCCCAGATAGATGAAGTCGGTGGCATCGTTCTTGACGACCGAGCCGATCCGCGCGACCAACTTGTTCAGACCGGAGCGCGCGCCCACCAGGGTCAGCACGTCGCCCCGGGCCAGGGTCGTGTCGCCGTTGGCGGGCATGTCCTGGTCGCCGCGGCTGATGTCGGTGACGTAGACGCCGTCTCGGTAGAACTCGGGGTGCTCCTGCTGCAGCTCGTCGATGGACTTCCCTTCCAGGGCCTTGTCGGTGACCGACACCTGGCGGGAGGCGAGCGGCGAGTCGAGCCCCGGCACGCCCGGCGTCTCGGGCCCGACGATCCGGCCCGCGTCGATCACGTTCGCCCGGCGGCCGACCAGGAGCACCAGGTCGGAGAGGGTGAGCTCCAGACCGGGCGCGACGTCGAGGACCTTGCTGCCGCGCTTGACCGCCTCGATGGTGACCCGCTCGCCGAGCGAGGACCGCAGGTCGTCGACCGTACGGCCGTCAGCGGTGGTCACCAGATAGGTGCGGCCGACCATGCCCGGCAGAGCGGGGCGCTCGTCCGACTCCAGGCTGCCGCGGCTGCGCGTCTTCTCCCACAGCTCGCGGGCGGCGTCGCGCAGGTTGATGCGCATCATCATCGGCATGATCTGGCTCGTGTAGAGCACGATCGTGATCAGTCCGAAGAGATAGCAGACCGTGTACGCGGTGGCGACGTTGCCCTGGTACTCGGTGATCTGGGCGGCGCTGAGGTTGCCGAGCTTGCCGATGGACTCGGTGGCCGTGCCGACCACGGCGGACTCGGTGGCGGCGCCGGCCAGGATGCCGGACGCTGTGCCGACGTCCAGGTCGAACCAGTTCGCCAGGCCGAGCGCGATGCCGATGACACAGACCAGCTCGATGCCGCACAGCACGAAGAAGCGCAGGCTCTTCTTGTTGAGGTTGCGGAAGAACTGCGGCCCGGCCATATAGCCGAGCGCGAAGATGAACAGCGCGAAGAACACGGTCTTCACGTCGTCGGAGACATGGGCCTTGGTCCAGGCCCCGAGCAGCAGCGAGACGATCAGCGTCCCGCAGATGCCGCCCAACGTCAGCGGCCCCACGCGCAGCTTCCCCACGAGGTAGCCGAGCGCGAGGCTTACGAACAGGACGAGTTCGGGATGGTCCTTGAGGACACCCATGGCGCCTCAGGACCGTTCATATCGGTAAGTAGCGTGCATAGGCGAAAAATAAGGGCAGGTGTGTGCCGCTGCCACGCGGCACACACCTGCCCACTGCCCGCCGGGGGTCAGGATTCGGCGGGCAGCCCCCCGTTGCGCGCGACCTGGGAGTACCAGGTGGCGCTGGACTTCGGGATGCGCTCCTGCGTCTCGTAGTCGACGTACACGGCGCCGAACCGCTTGCCGTATCCGTAGGCCCACTCGAAGTTGTCGAGCAGCGACCAGAGGAAGTAACCGCGGACGTCGGCGCCCTGCTCGATGGCGTCGTGGACGGCGGCGAGGTGGGCGTGCAGATAGCGGACGCGGTCCGGGTCGTGCACTCGGCCCTCGGCGTCGACGACGTCCTCGTACGCGGCCCCGTTCTCGGTCACGTAGAGCGGGATGTTCGGTGCCTGCGCGGTGTAGTCGAGGAGCAGGTCCGTGAGACCCGTCGGGTCCACGGGCCAGTCCATCGCGGTGAGTTCGCCCGACGCGCGGTGGAAGACGACATCGTCGGCGCCCGGCCACGGGGCGTGCTCGCTGGCGCCGTGCCCGTCGAGGCGCGGGCCGTCCTGGTCGGAGCGGGGGGCCGAGACGACCGCCGGCGTGTAGTAGTTCAGGCCGATGAAGTCGAGCGGCTGGTGGATCGCCGCGGTGTCCCCGTCCCGCACGAACGACCAGTCCGTGATGGCCGCGGTGTCGGTGATCAGGTCGCGCGGGTAGGCGCCCTTCAGCAGCGGCCCGGTGAAGACCCGGTTCGCGAGCGCGTCGATCCGGCGCCGGGCGTCGAGGTCGGCGGGGGCGTCGGTGAGGGCCCGCACCACGCTCGGGTTCAGGCTGATACCGACCTTGGCGCGGGCCGGCAACACGTCACGCAGGGCCGAACTGGCAAGCCCGTGACCGAGGTTGAGGTGGTGCGCCGCGCGCAGGGCGGCCGCCGGATCCGTCCGCCCGGGGGCGTGCACCCCGGAGGCGTAGCCCAAAAAGGCGCTGCACCAGGGCTCGTTGAGGGTCACCCAGCTCTCGACGCGATCGCCGAGCGCCTCGCCGACGAGCCCCGCGTACTCCGCGAACCGGTACGCGGTGTCCCGCTCGGGCCAGCCGCCCGCGTTCTCCAACTCCTGGGGCAGATCCCAGTGGTAGAGCGTCGCCACGGGCTTGATCCCGTTCGCGAGCAGCTCATCGACGAGCCCCCGGTAGAAGTCGAGCCCACGCTGCACGGCGGGCCCGCGCCCGGTCGGCTGCACCCGCGGCCACGCCACGGAGAACCGGTACGCGGTGAGCCCCAGATCGGCCATCAGCCGCACGTCGTCGCGCCACCGGTGGTAGTGGTCCACGGCGACGTCCCCTGTGTCGCCGTTCAGCACCTTCCCCGGCGTATGGCTGAACGTGTCCCAGATCGACGCCGTCCGCCCGTCCTCCCGCACGGCCCCCTCAATCTGATACGAGGCAGTGGCCGCCCCCCACAGAAACCCTTCGGGAAACCGGGTATGGACAGGAGCGGTGGCGAGGATGGGACCGGTGTTGTTCGTGGTGGTCATAGGAGCGCTCCCATGGTGAGTAATGAGGCCGCATTCTGCGGACGGCCGATCAACGAGTGGGCAATTCAAGCCCCGCCGGCGATTGAGGCGCGGGGTCCGGGGCAGAGCCCCGCGACGTAGGACCGGACGGGGCGCAACAGAAACGCCCCGCCCACCCCCGTGGTCACCCCTTGACCGCCCCCTGCATAATCCCGCCCACAATCTGCTTCCCGAACAGCAGAAACGCGACGAGCAACGGCAACGTCCCCAACAACGCCCCCGCCATGATCACCGAATCATCGGGGATGTACCCCGTCCCCAACGCGTTCAGGGCGACTTGAACCGTCGGATTCTCCTGGTTGAGGGCGATGATCGGCCACAGGAAGTCGTTCCAGGCCATGACGAACGTCAGCAGCCCCAGCACGGCCATCGCGGGCCGCGCGGCCGGGAACACGACATGCCACACCACCCGGAGACTGCTCGCCCCGTCGACCCGCGCCGCCTCGATGAGCTCGCTCGGCAGCGCCTGCACCAGGTACTGCCGCATGAAGAACGTACCGAAGGCGGAGACGAGGGTCGGCAGGATGACCGTCTGCAACTGGTTGGCCCAGCCGAGGTCCGACATCCACAAGTACAGCGGTACGACGGCCAGTTGCGGCGGAATCATCATCGTGCCGATGGTCATGAGCAGCAGCGTCGTCGAGAACCGGAAGCGCAGCTTGGCGAAGGCGAACCCGGCGAGCGTGGAGAACAGCACCGTACCGACGGTGATGGCCGACGCGACGAGGATGCTGTTCCACATCGCGGTGCCCATGCCGGCCTGGTTCCAGGCGGTCTCCAGGTTCTTGAACAGGTTCCCGCCGAACCAGAACGGCGGCGGCGTCTGCGCGAGCCGCTCGTTGGTGCGCGAGGCCGCGATCGCCGTCCACACCAGCGGGGCCAGCGAGATCACGGCGAACACGATCAGCGCGACGTAGGTGACGGGCCCCGCGTGCAGCTGCTTGCCCGCGCCCAGGACGCGAAAGCGCTTCGGCGGCCCGGCGTCCTCGACCGGCAGCGGCGCTGCGGGCGGCGTTTCGCTGTTGGTGATGGTCATTGGGTCTTCCTCAGCCGTCGGGTGATCAGCATGTTGACCGCGGCGACGATCAGCAGAATCAGGAACATCGACCAGGCGATCGCGGACGCCTTGCCGAGGTTGCCGACGATCCAGCCCTGGTCGTACATGTACAGACCGAGCGTCTGGTACTGGTGCTCGGAGCCGCCCTTGGTGCCGCTGACCCCACCGAACAGCAGGGGCTCACCGAAGAGTTGAGTGGCGCCGATGGTGGAGACGACGATCGTGAACAAGATCGTCGGACGCAGCATCGGGACGGTCACGTGCCGGAACTGCTGCCAGCGGTTCGCCCCGTCCAGGGCCGCCGACTCGTACAGGTCGGCCGGGATGGCCTGCATCGCCGCCAGGTAGATCAGCGCGTTGTAGCCGGTCCACCGCCAGATCACGATCGACGACACGGCGAACTGTGAACCCCAGGTGGATTCACGCCAGTTGATCGGGTCGATGCCGAACAGGTCGAGGACCCAGTTGACCATCCCGTTGTCGGGGGAGAACAGCAGCACGAAGACGAGCGTCGCCGCCGCCACCGAGGTCGCGTACGGGGTGAGCATGACGACGCGCCAGACGGTCGAGCCGCGCAGCCGGTAGTTGAGCATGTGGGCGAGCCAGATCGCCACGATCAACTGCGGCACGGTGGCGATCACACCGATGGTGAACGTGTTCCCGAGGGCGTTCCAGAAGAACTCCGAGTCGAACAGGTTCTTGTAGTTGTCCAGGCCCGCCCACGTCTGGCTGTCGAGGGAGGACAGCTGCACGTTGTGCAGGGAGTACCACGCGGTGTAGAGCAGCGGCACCAGCGAGAAGGCGCCGAAGATGATGAAGAAGGGGGAGATGAACGCGTACGGGGACGCCTTCATGTCCCAGCGGTACAGCCGGCTGCGCCAGGAGGAGGTGCCCGGCGGCGGAGTGCCGCGACCCTGAGCGCCCCGGGCCGCGCCCGACTCCTTGGTGGAGTCGGACGCGGCGTCGGCGCTCGACGCGTCGTGCGCGAGAGCCTCGTTGGAGCTGGTCACTGGCCGAGCACGTCCTTGACTTCCTTGGTGGCCGCGTCCCAGCCCTGCTCGGGCGACTTGCCCTTCTGCTCGACCTGGAGGATGCCGGTGTCGGTGATTCCGGTGTTGATCGGCTGGTCCTTGATGCCGAAGATCTGCACCGGGATGGTCTTCGCCGAGTCGGAGAAGATCTGGGTGAGCGGCGCGTCCGAGAAGTACTTCGTGGTCTCGGCCTTGGGCTTCAGGGTCTCGTACGCCGACGGGGTCGACGGGAAGCTGGCCTGCTTGGCGAAGACCTTCGCCTGCTGCGCGGGAGCGGTCAGCCACTTCGCCAGGGCGATGGCCTCCTTCTGGTGCTTGCTCGCGGTCGGCACGCCGATGAACGAGCCGCCCCAGTTGGCCGCGGTCGGCGCCGCCGCCACGTCCCACTGGCCCTCACCGGACTTGCCGGACTTCTCCTGGATGTAGCCGATCATCCAGGCCGGGCAGGCGACGGTGGCGAACTTGGCGTTGGCGAAGCCCTGGTCCCAGGGCTTGTCGAACTGCTTCAGCTTCGCCGACATGTCACTGGTCGCCACGTCCATCGCCGCGTTCCAGGAGTCCTTCACGCCCTGGGACTTGTCCCAGATGACGTTGCCGCTCTTGTCGTAGTAGCGGTCCTTCGCGCCACCGAGCGCCGCGTTGTAGACGGAGGCGGCCGAGTCCACGAACTTCGTGCCGCTCGGCGCCTTCTTCATGTAGTCCTTGCCGACGTCGGTGTACTTCGACCAGTCGCCCTTCCACATCTCGGCGAGCTTGGTGCGGTCGGTCGGCAGGCCGGCCTTCTTGAAGAGGTCCTTGCGGTAGCAGATCGCCATCGGGCCGACGTCCGTGCCGAGCGCGATCAGCTTGCCGTCCTTGCTGGTGGCCTGCTTGTTCTTCCAGTCCAGCCACTGCGACTTGTCGACCTCCTTGCCCAGGTCGACGAACTTCGCGGCCTGCGTCTGCACGGCCTCGGTGATGTTGCCGATCTCAATGGCCTGGATGTCGTCCGTGCCGGAACCGGCCTGCAGGCGCGTGAGCGTCTTGGGCCAGTAGACGTCGGTCCTGGTGGTGACGTTTTCCTTGATGGTGACGTTCTTGTGCAGCTTCATGTATTCGTCGTAGAGCCCGGCCTGCTTGTAACCGAACGTACCGAAGGTGCCGACGGTCAGCGTGGTGGCGCCCTGCTTGCCGCCGGAACCCCCGGCGTCTCCGGAGCCATCGTCGCCGTCATCGGCCGCGCAGCCGGCAAGCAGCCCTGTGGCCAGGGCGGCGACGACCGCGAAGGTCATCGCGCGACGGGACGTACGGGCAGTCGTGCGCATTGCGTCCTCCAAGTGCTCATGTGCTCTTGATGCTGAGACCTGCAGACCCCGGCCAACTGCCAATTGCTGTACTGGGCCCGTTCGTTCACTTGCGGCTCGGGCGGGGAACGTGCGGCTTCTGTATGCGTCCACTAGGGTGGGAGCGCTCCCACTCGTGATGAGTTGAAGGGTCGTCGCTCGAACCCGGGGTGTCAAGACACTCGGCGGCGACAAGTTCGTGCGGTTATCGGGCTGTTAGATTCCGCTCAAGATCTGGGGAGGTAGGAGTCATGGTGGCTCACGGCACGCACAGCAGGCGCCCGACGCTCGAGGAGGTCGCGGCCAGGGCGGGCGTCGGCCGGGGCACGGTCTCCCGCGTCATCAACGGATCGCCGCGGGTCAGCGACCACACCCGCGCCGCGGTGGAGGAGGCCGTCGCCGAGCTCGGCTACGTACCGAACACGGCGGCCCGTGCCCTCGCGGCCAACCGCTCGGACTCCATAGCCGTGGTGGTTCCGGAGGCCGAGTCCCGGTTCTTCTCCGAGCCGTACTTCTCCGGCATGGTCGGCGGCGTCGGCCTGGCCCTCGCCGAGACCAACCTCCAGCTGTTGCTCACCTTCGCCCGCGGCGAGCGCGAACAGGACCGGCTCGCCACCTACCTCACCGCCCACCGCGTGGACGGCGTCCTGCTGGTCTCGGTGCACTCCGACGACCCGCTCGCGGACCGCCTCATGCAGATGGACATCCCGACCGTGATCAGCGGCCCCCGCTCCGCGGACGAGCCACTGCCCTCGGTCGACACCGACAACTACGCGGGCGCCCGCTCCGCCGTCGAGCACCTGGTCGCCCGCGGCCGCCGCTCCGTCGCGATCATCACGGGCCCGCTCGACGTGTACGGGGCCCAGCGCCGCCTCGTCGGCTACCAGGACGAGCTGGCCGCGAGCGGGATCTCCTACGACGAGAAGCTGGTGACCTACGGGGACTTCACGGAGGAGGGCGGCCGCCGCTGCATGGCGGAACTCCTGGAGCGCGGCACCGGCCTCGACGCGGTCTTCGCCTGCTCCGACCTGATGGCCTCCGGCGCCCGCCAGGTGCTGCGCGAGGCGGGCCGCCGCATCCCCGACGACGTCTCCCTGGTCGGCTTCGACGACTCGGTCATCGCCCGCCACATGGAGCCCGGCCTCACCAGCGTGCGCCAGCCCACCCTGGACATGGGCCGCGCGATGACGGAACTCCTGCTCGACGAGATCGCCCTCGCCGCCCAGGGCAAGCGCTCCTCCGTCCGCCGGGGCACGCAGCGCCACCTGGTACTCCCGTCGGAACTGGTGGTCCGCGCCTCGTCGTAGACACGCCGCCGTGCCCCTGTCGACGCATGGAGAGGCGCCCGGCTCTATGCGAACCGGGCACCTGCAAGGGCTCAGCCCTTGGTGGGGATCACGAAACCCCTGACGGGCTTCGGTTCCGGGTCACGCGACGCCGGCTGCTGCGTGCGCTTCCACGCCGCGACCAGCTCCGCGTATCGGGGGTCGATCCACTCGGCCATGCGTCGCCTCCGCCATCACCCTACGGGCGCGGTGGGTGGCTGGGGAGTGGGCATGGGGCGGATCGTGCACTCGGGGGCATGCTGACATTTCGCCGCCACCGACACGAGTGTCTCGTCGGAAGGTGGCCCCCACAGCTCGGCGTCCGCCTCCCACCCGAGCGCCGCGATGTTCGCCCGCGTGCGGTTGAGGATCTCCGGGTCGTAGTTCGTGGGGTCGTAGCCCGGGTAGTGGTGGACGAACTCGCCGAGCCGTTCGCACAGTTCGGCGTACGGCGCGCTGTGCAACAGGAGTGCGTGCCATCCCTCGTCGACGATGCGCGACGGTGCGAGCCCGGTGCCCGGGTTCTTTGCGCAGGCGGTCACGAACTTCAGCGCCTCCTCGACGATGCGGCCGGCCATCTCGCCGGGCATGTCCGCGTTGGCATCCAGTACGGTCCCGCGGCAGCTCTCGAAGACCGTGTCGGGGACGAGTATGCGGGCGATGACCGGGACAGGGCCGGGGTTCGGGGGGGCGGGCATGGGCTGGGGCTCATCCGGTGTGCTCACGGTAATCTCCGTGTGTGAGAAGGAAGTTGGCCCGCCTGGTTGGGGGCTGCCGGTCTCGACGAGCGTGGCGACGGCCGCCACCGTGCACAGGTCGCCGGGGTACCGGGGCGGCACGTTCCAGTAGGAGCCGGGCGGGCGTTTCCTGCCGAGGCGAGGCACCCCGAGGTAGTTGCCGGTGTTGAGGAGGACGGTTCCCGCATGGCCGGACACGCGATCTCACCCGCGCTCGCCTGCGACCTCAACGCCATGCAGGCCAAGGCCTTCGCCCGCATGGGAGATCACGGTGGCGCCCGCCGTGCGATCCGTCACACCGAGACGGCGGCGGGGCTCATCCGGCTCGACGAGGAGCCCGCGGAGACCGGATACGTTCAGCCGGGTCTCCTGGAGAACGCGCTCGCCGACACCCTCATGCGACTCGGTGACAACGGGCCCGCTCAGCGTTATGCAGCAGAGGCAGTAGAGATCCACGCGCATGCGCGCGGCCGGGTGCACAGGCTCGCCACCCTCGCCGACTGCGAGCTGCGCGCCGGCGGGGTCGACCAGGCGGCAGGTACCGCGGAGCGGATGCTCGACACCGTGCAGGGCATGGAGTCCCACCGCCTGTACGACCGTCTCGCCGGCGTACGGCGCAGTCTGGCGACAACCCGGAGCGCTTCCGTGCGCGAGGTCGTCGGCCGCATCGACGACACCCTCCGCATTCCGCTGTAGCCGGTGTGGCCGGATGGAAGGCGTACCCGACGAGAGGCGGCAGCGTGTCAGTGTGGCGGAATCTCGGCGAGCGCACCGTGTACGAGAACAAGTGGTGCACCGTGAACATGGCCGACGTCGAGCTCCCTGACGGCAGGCACCTCGACCACACGGTGATCCGGCTCCGGCCCGTCGCGGTCGCCACGGTCGTCAACGAGGCGAACGAGGTGCTGCTCCTGTGGCGACACCGGTTCATCACCGATGCGTGGGGGTACGAATTGCCCTCCGGGGGCACCGGCGAGGGTGAGGATCCCGCCGTCGCGGCGGCCCGCGAGTTCGAGGAAGAGACCGGATGGCGGCCGGGCCCGATGCGGCTGCTCCTCGCGGTCGACCCCATGCCGGGAATCTCTACCTCGCACCACCGCGTGTACTGGTCGGACGCGGCCGAGCAGGTCCGGGAGATCCCGCAGGACGACTTCGAGTCTTCGCGCCGTGAGTGGGTGCCGCTGGAGAAGGTGCCGGCACTCATCGCGCGCGGGGAGATCAGGTCGGCGAACGCGGTGGCCGCCCTCCTGCTGCTGCACGGGCAGCGGTGCGGTGGCCTTCCGGCATGACGCCGGTGGCCTGCGACGGCAGGTCCCGATGTTCCCACGGACGCGAGCACGAAAAAGGCCCGGCCTGCTTTCGCAGGTCGGGCCTTGATCATTCAGGGTGAGTGACGGGACTTGAACCCGCGGCCACCTGGACCACAACCAGGTGCTCTACCAACTGAGCTACACCCACCATGTCCGGTCGTTTGTCTTTCTTCGGACCGGCCGAGAAAAAGTGTACAGGGTCCGGAGGGGTGCTCGCGCACACCTTTTCCCGAGGGGGTCCGGACCCCGTACACAGGGGCTTACGAGGGGTTATTCCGCAGGCAGGACGTGCTTCGCCGCGATCGACTTCGCGGTGTCCGAGTCCGGTCCGGGCTGTGGGACGAAGACCGCCTCACGGTAGTAGCGCAGCTCGACGATGGAGTCGCGGATGTCGGCGAGCGCCCGGTGGTTGCCGTTCTTGTCCGGACTGTTGAAGTACGCCCTCGGGTACCAGCGCCTGGCGAGCTCCTTGACCGAGGACACATCGACGATCCGGTAGTGGAGGTAGTCCTCCAGCGTCGGCATGTCACGCAGCAGGAATCCGCGGTCGGTACCGACCGAGTTCCCGCAGAGCGGGGCCTTGCCCGCGTCCTTGACGTGCTCACGTACGTAGGAGAGGACCTGCTCCTCGGCGTCCGCGAGCGTCGTGCCGCCCGCAAGCTCGTCGAGGAGACCCGAGGCGGTGTGCATGTTGCGCACCACCTCGGGCATTGTCTCCAGGGCCTCGTCCGGCGGGCGGATCACGATGTCCACACCGTCGCCGAGTACGTTCAGCTCCGAATCGGTGACCAGTGCGGCCACCTCGATGAGCGCGTCGTTCGCCAGCGAGAGACCGGTCATCTCGCAGTCGATCCACACCATGCGATCGTTCATGCGCCCAACCCTACGGGTCCGACCTTCCCACTGGCAGACGACGGTCGTCGGCTCCTGCTCCCGGCGCCGTGTTCCGGGGCTACAAAGCCGTGCGCGGGCCGGGCAGTCCCGAGTGGCCCGTGGGCATCGAGGCCGCGTGCGGGCCGAGCGCGGTCGCGGCCGCGGTGCGCCGGGACTGCGCGGGGACCGGCGTCCCCTCGGCGCCGGGCATGCCCGTGAGCTCGACCGTCCTGTCGGGCTTCTCGGGTTTTCCGTGGTTCCCCTGGCCGTCGCCCGACTGCGGCCTGCGCGCCCGGTACGCCGCCCGGTACGCGGCCGGGGACGAGCCCAGCTGGCGCCGGAAGTGCCCGCGCAGCGCGACGGGGGAGCGGAAGCCGCAGCGGCCCGCCACCTCGTCGACCGAGTAGTCGGACGTCTCCAGGAGCCGCTGCGCCTGCAGCACCCGCTGCGTGATCAGCCACTGGAGCGGGGCGGACCCCGTCAGCGACCGGAAGCGGCGGTCGAAGGTGCGTCGGCTCATATAGGCGCGGGCGGCCAGCGTCTCCACGTCGAACTGCTCGTGGAGGTGCTCCAGGGCCCAGGCGACGACCTCGGCCAGCGGGTCCGCGCCGATCTCCTCCGGTAAAGACCGGTCGAGGTAGCGCTCCTGGCCGCCGCTGCGGCGCGGTGGGACCACCAGACGGCGGGCGAGCGCTCCGGCCGCCTCGTTGCCGTGGTCCGTGCGCACGATGTGCAGACACAGGTCTATTCCGGCCGCGGTGCCGGCGCTCGTCAGTACGTCGCCGTCGTCCACGAAGAGCTCGCGCGGGTCCACATGGACCGACGGATAGCGCTTGGCGAGGGTCGGTGCGTACATCCAGTGCGTGGTCGCCGGACGGCCGTCCAGCAGGCCCGCCGCGGCGAGCACGAAGGCTCCCGTGCACAGGCCGACGATGCGTGCGCCCTCTTCGTGGGCGCGGCGCAGGGCGTCCAACGCCTCCTCCGGTGGCGGAGAAGTGATGGACCGCCAGGCGGGCACGACGACCGTGCCCGCTCGCGATATCGCCTCGAGTCCGTGCGGCGCGGTGAGTTCGAGTCCCCCCGTGGTCCTCAGGGGCCCGTCTTCGCCGGAGCACACGAGCAATCGATAGCGCGGAACTCCCGCGTCCTGCCGGTCGATGCCGAACACGGAGAGTGGAATGGAACTCTCGAAGATGGGTCCGCCGCTGAACAGCAGCACCGCGACGATCTCTCGTCGACGGCGCCCCGACAGCTTGCGAGCCGCCGCCTCCGGCGCGGTGGTGGCGTCGTGGCTCATGCTGCTAAGCCCCCCTCGGTGATCCCGGCTCCCTCAATATTTTGACGGGTTGTTCGCTCCTGCACGTTTCCCCTCGGTGATGCACGAAGTCCCCCGCCGCCTTCAGATCGACAGTCATGATCGAATCTACTGCGTCCCATGGTGCCGTCGTGACCAGTTAAGAACCTGACAGATTGTCGACAAGGCAACTTGGCGTGAAGCAGTCGATCACGAAGCGTCGCACTCAGGGGCGTTGCTGGGAAGTGGGCCTCAACTCCGTGGCCGGTCCCCGTAGGGCGGAAGCGCTTTTCGTCGCGGTTTCCGCCCTGGTGGCAAGGGGGTTGGAGGAGGTGAAACGCAAGGGAAGGTCCGCTGGCCCAAGTTGGCTGAAAATTATCGGAGCGCCGCGTTGAAACCGGTCAGCCAACGGGCGTATCCCACCCGGCCGGGCGCGTGTCGTCCTGTGCGTCATGTCCGGCCCCGCCGCTCCCGTCACCATGCGCCCGGCATTGTTCACTGTGCAACTGTGCAGCCCCGCGCTCCGACTGTCCATGGAGTACGCGGCACGCCGCGGTGATCGCGGCCAGACCCAGGGCGGCGCCGCCGGCGCCCGCGGCGGAGGAGCCGTACCAGACGAGCACGAGCGGCACCAGGACGCAGCTGAACGCGGCCCAGCGTGCGGGCAGGGGCGCGTCGGGGCGGGCCGGGACGCCCCGACGCTGGGCGATGGTCGGTCCGGGCACTGCGCGCTCCCCTGTGTCGTTCGGTACGCGAGTTCAACGCCGCCGACCGACCGGGGTCACTGGGTCGAAGGACGGCGGACGCCCAGTTGAGTGCGCAATCCGCCTGTACGGGGCAGCAACCATTGCCATACGGTCGGCCCTCGTGCATGCTCCCCTGAACGTGGCGGAGCGAGACCATCGACGAACGAAGGCGCGGCTCTGGGCTCGGACGCAGAGTCTGGGCAGAGAAGGAGTGTCGCCGTACCCTTGGGGGTATGGGGTTGGGAAGATGATTCCCGGACACAGCTCCGCCGATCAGTTTTCGTCCCCTCTTTTGAGGCCCACGAGGTACACGCCGAGACACTCATGGCCGGTCACGAAATCCCTGAACCCGCGGACCGCAAGCGGCAGGTCGCCGATCCCACGGCGACGCCCCGAGCGGCGGAAGAGACACGTCAAGCCTGTGACCCCGCGTTCAAGCACGGGGTCGTCGTCGGTTTCGACGGCTCGACATCGAGCGAGCGGGCCCTCGCGTACTCGATCGGCATGGCCCATCGTTCGGGCTCGGGTCTGATCATCGTCCATGTGGCCAACCGGCTGCCCACCACGGTGTGGGCGGGCTGTGAACCGCCCGTGTTCGTGGACGTGCCGGATCACCGGACGGAAGTCCTGGGGCTCGAGCTCGCCTGTGCGGAGTATCTGTCCGAGGTGCCCTGGATCCTCGTCGAGCGTGGTGGCGACATCTGCCACGAGCTGGAGGAGGTCGGGCACGAGTACTCGGCCGACGCCATCGTCGTGGGGTCGACCCACGGGCTCGTCGGGCGGCTCTTCGGCTCGGTCGCGGGTCGGCTGGCGCGGCGGGCGCAGCGGCCTGTCATCGTCATTCCGTAGTCGGTGCGCAAGTCCCGCTCGGGGGAGTGTGGTTGACGGCGCGTCGTTGGATAAATCTACTGCCGCGTAGAGGTGCTTTGTGCCCTTGTGAAGGGTAAATACGGGGTGCCGGGCAGTGGGCCAAGGGGCGGGGCAATGGGCGGCCCCGGCCCTCTCGGAACGGGCCCCGTGCGCATGGTGGCGCGTACGGGGCCCGTTTGGCGGGTTTTTGTTGCGCGGCGGCGGGGTTGCGGTTGCGGGGCTCTGCCCCGGACCCCGCGCCTCAATCGCCGGCGGGGCTTATCCGCCTACTCGACCGTCACGGACTTGGCCAGGTTGCGGGGCTTGTCGATGTCGCGGCCGAGGGTCAAGGCCGTGTGGTAGGCGAGGAGTTGAAGGGGGATGCCCATCAGGATCGGGTCCAGCTCGTCCTCGTTCTTCGGGACGACGATCGTGTGGTCGGCCTTCTCCTGCTCCTGGTGGGCGACCGCCAGGATGCGGCCGGAGCGGGCCTTGATCTCCTCCATCGCGGCGCGGTTCTTTTCGAGGAGGTCGTCGTCCGGGACGATCGCGACCGTGGGGAGGGCCGGCTCGATGAGGGCCAGCGGGCCGTGCTTCAACTCCGAGGCCGGGTAGGCCTCCGCGTGGATGTACGAGACCTCCTTGAGCTTCAGGGACGCCTCGCGGGCCACCGGGTAGCCCCGGACGCGGCCGATGAACATCATCGAGCGGGCGTCCGCGTACTCCTCGGCGATCTTCTTGATCTCCGCCTCCTGGGCGAGGATCTCGGTGATCTGGGCGGGCAGCTTGCGCAGGCCCTCGATGATGCGCTTGCCGTCGGCGACCGAGAGGTCGCGGATGCGGCCCAGGTGGAGGGCCAGGAGGGCGAAGGCGACTGTCGTGTTCGTGAAGCACTTCGTCGAGACGACGCAGACCTCCGGGCCCGCGTGGACGTACACGCCCGCGTCCGACTCGCGGGCGATCGCCGAGCCGACGACGTTGACCACGCCGAAGACCCGCGCGCCCTTGCGCTTCAGCTCCTGGACCGCCGCGAGGACGTCGTACGTCTCGCCCGACTGGGAGACCGCGATGTAGAGGGTGTCGGGGTCCACGACCGCGTTGCGGTAGCGGAACTCGGAGGCCGGCTCGGCGTCCGCGGGGATGCGGGCCAACTCCTCGATCAACTGGGCGCCGATCAGGCCCGCGTGGTACGAGGTGCCGCAGCCGAGGATCTTCACGCGGCGGACCGTGCGGGCCTCGCGGGCGTCCAGGTTGAGGCCGCCCAGGTGCACGGTGGAGAAGCGGTCGTCGATGCGGCCGCGCAGCACGCGGTCCACGGCGTCGGCCTGCTCGGAGATCTCCTTGTGCATGTACGTGTCGTGGTCGCCCATGTCGAACGAGGCGGCCTCGAGGTCCACGGTGGTCGGCTCGTTGGCGGTGCGGGTGCCGGCCGTGGTGTACGTACGGAAGTCGTCGGCCTTGAGCGTGGCCATCTCGCCGTCGTCGAGCGTGACGATCTGGCGGGTGTGGGTGATCAGTGCGGCGATGTCGGAGGCGACGAACATCTCCTTGTCGCCGATGCCGAGGACGACCGGCGAGCCGTTGCGCGCGACCACGATGCGGTCCGGGAAGTCGGCGTGCACGACGGCGATGCCGTACGTGCCCTCGACCAGGTGCAGCGCCTCGCGGACCTTGTCCTCGAGCTCGGTGAGCTGGGAGCGGGCGATGAGGTGGGTGAGGACCTCGGTGTCCGTCTCGGAGAGGAACTCGACGCCCTCGGCGACCAGCTTGGCGCGCAGGTCCGAGGCGTTGTCGATGATGCCGTTGTGGACGATCGCGACCTTGTCGTCGGACGACATGTGCGGGTGCGCGTTGTGGTCGGAGGGGGCTCCGTGCGTGGCCCAGCGGGTGTGGGCGATGCCGGTGGTGCCCTTGAAACGGGCCGGAACCTTCGCCTCCAGGTCACGCACCCGGCCCTTGGCCTTGACCATCTTCAGGCCGGTGGCCTTGGGGCTGGTGATGACGACTCCCGCGGAGTCGTAACCGCGGTACTCCAGGCGCTGCAGTCCTTCGAGAAGGAGCGGCGCTACGTCACGCTTGCCGATGTAACCGACGATTCCGCACATAAGTAGAGAAATTCCCCTCAGCCGTAAACGATGCGGCGCAGCTGGCGGAGGGAGAGCTCCGGCGGCGACACCGCCCGGTAGCGCAGATCCGCCAGGATCCGCTCGAAGATCTCCGCGTTCACCAGGCCCTGACCCTGGAGTTCGCGGTGCCGGCGGCGGACGTAGTCCTCCGTCGGCTCGTCGAAGTATGCGAGCACGTCCTGGACCACCCGCAGCGCCTCGCCCCGGCTCAGGGCGGTGCTGCGCGTCAGGTGATCGACAAGTTCCTCGTGCACGCAGCCGATCCTCGGGGTTGCGGGTCGGTTTCGCAAGAAATCTGCCCGATATCGGGCAAGAATTCGCTCGGGTGGTCGTCGGGTGCGGTTGCGGGGCTCTGCCCCGGGCCCCGCGCCTCAATCGCCGGCGGGGCTCAATCGTGTGGTCGCGTTCATCCGGAGTATTCCTGGTGGATAGGTGGTTCGGACATCTTTCCGGGCATGGACATTCCACGTATGGGCGTACCCGCCGAGCTCGCCGACCGGCCCCTCGCCGAGCAGCACGAGTATCTGCGCAGCCGGTTCTCCCGCCGCACCATGATGCGCGGCGGCGCCGTCACGCTCGGCGCGATTGCGGGCGGTGTGTTCGTGCCGGGTGCCGCGAGCGCCGCTCCGGCGAGGTCGGCGGCGGCCCCGGCCGTCACGGAGGCCGTCGACGGGGCGCTGGTCGCGCCCTTCGGGCGGCACCTCTCGTACGGCGACGACGCGCGCACCGCGATGACCGTGTCCTGGCAGGTGCCGGTCGCGGTCAAGGACCCGTTCATCAGGGTCGGGTCGAGCGCCGGTGAGCTGTCGCGGAGGATCCCGGCGGAGCTGCGGGCGCTGTACACCCCGGCGGGCGTCGGTACGAGCGCCGACCACACCCAGTACTACGTGCACGCGAAGCTGACCCACCTCAAGCCCGGCAGGACGTACTACTACGGGGTCGGGCACCGGGGCTTCGATCCGGCGTCGCCGAGGTTCGCGGGGACCATCGGGACGTTCACGACCGCTCCGGCCCGTTCGCAGCCGTTCACCTTCACCGCCTTCGGCGATCAGGGCGTCAGCTACCACGCGCTCGCCAACGACAGCCTGATCCTCGCGCAGGGCCCGGCCTTCCACCTGCACGCGGGCGACATCGCGTACGCGGACCCCTCCGGGCAGGGGAAGACGACGGACACGTTCGACGCGCGCACCTGGGACCAGTTCCTCGCGCAGACGGAGACCGTCGCCAAGTCCGTGCCGTGGATGGTGTCGTACGGCAATCACGACATGGAGGCCTGGTACTCGCCGAACGGGTACGGGAGCCAGGAGGCCCGGTTCGCGCCGCCGACGAACGGGCCCGACCCGAAGAACCTGCCGGGCGCGTACTCCTTCGTGCACGGCAACACGGCCGTCGTCTCGCTCGACGCGAACGATGTCTCGTACGAGATCCCGGCGAATCTCGGCGTGAGTGGGGGGACCCAAACCACGTGGTTCGAACGGCAGTTGAGGAAGTTCCGGGCCGCCGGGTCCGGGATCGACTTCGTTGTGGTGTTCTTCCACCACTGCGCCTACTGCACCGCCACCGCGCACGCCTCGGAGGGGGGTGTGCGCAAGGAGTGGGTGCCGCTGTTCGAGAAGTACACCGTCGACCTTGTGATCAACGGGCACAACCACGTCTACGAGCGGACGGATGTGCTGAAGGGGGACAAGGTCACCAAGGAGC
Source organism: Streptomyces sp. NPDC002790 (assembly GCF_040295505.1). Taxonomy (NCBI): domain Bacteria; kingdom Bacillati; phylum Actinomycetota; class Actinomycetes; order Kitasatosporales; family Streptomycetaceae; genus Streptomyces; species Streptomyces sp. NPDC002790. The sequence continues at coordinate 36,101 of NZ_JBEOVM010000067.1, forward strand.
TGCCGATCGGGGGGACGGCGTATCCGGAGACGGATGGCGTCGTGTACGTCACCGCTGGGGCGGCGGGTAAGGGGCTCTACGAGTTCCCGGTCGAGGATTCGTACGAGGGGCACGAGAAGGTCGTCGATCCGTTCGCGTCGTATGTGACGCAGGACGGGGGTGGGAAGAAGGCGGTAACCGTGGACTGGTCGCGGGTGCGGTACACCAACTATTCGTTCCTGCGGGTGGATGTGGAGCCGGCGTCTGTGGGGCGGATGGCGAGGCTCACCGTGCGGGGGCTTGCGGAGACGGGGGCGGAGGTGGACCGGTTCGTGGTGGCGCGGAAGGTGCGGGCCTAGTAGCTGGTCACGGCCACGGGGCTCCGCCCCGGACCCCGCGCCTCAATCGCCGGCGGGGCTTGGTCTTTTAAGCCCCTGCGGCGATTGAGCAGCGGGGTACGGGGCAGAGCCCCGA